>CAMHPW010000261.1 GCA_946187095.1 uncultured Clostridia bacterium
TGTGGATGAATCGGTATTTACCTTGATTGCTACACCTTGGATATTTTCGTCATCCGAAAGCCAATCAAAAAGAAAATATTGAAAGTTTATATTTGGTTTTTCTGTAAATGTTGCCCACGGGCATTTTTGCTTCAATTCCTCAAATTTATCATCGGGAATGGGGTGCCTGTAAATTTTCGGTTCTGCTCCTGCACCATCGGGATTGAGTGCATGAACAAGTGTCATTAAATCGTCCTGTGTGGAAAATGTTTCTTTGCCGTCCTCTCCCAAATATTCCACTTTTATTCCGGGAAACTGTACATATTTTTCTACAATTTCCTTAAATGAACGGTATTTTACCATCTTATACAAATCGACACGAACACATATGGTTGTACCGTACTCCGTGCGGTAGCCTGTATCCTTACTATCGGGACTGTGCATTGGACTACTGAATTTTTGAGGGGAATTGTACAGGTCATAATATCCGTGCAGACCTGTAATATTCATACGCACAGCGGGACAATCTTTTTGAAGTATAAAACGCTTTGATGATATTTCAACAGGCGTATTATAATCATTCATAAAGCAGGAAAGTATACCGATACCGAATCGGCTGATAGGCTTATTTATTTTTTTGCCTTTTTCACAGCACTCTGTTTGTATTCTGTTGAATTCATCAGAGGTATAATATGACCTGCCGATTTTCAGCAAATATTTATTGATAATTTCCTCGTCCATGCCGATTCCGTTATCTTTAATGCGAAACCAACTGTAACCTTCATTATCCGTCCATGTGCGTATGGATATTTTGCCGTCTGTCATTTTAAAATTGCCGTCCAACGTACAGCGTATCATTACGGCATCAATGGCATTTTGTAACAGTTCTCTCACAAATACTCCCGAATCACTGTAAAGATTTTTTCCCGTCAGCAATTCAAGGATTTTATCCTGATCCATTGTCAAGCTGAAATCTCCGCAGTTATACGGGGGATTTCTTATAATATTGCCCTCTTTGAGATAGGGAATATCTATGCGGTTTTGTGAATCTGTATGGCATAAATACTCACGACAGCCCTCCAATTCAGCTTTTACCCATTTATTATAATCTCTGAGTTGATGTTCAAGCTGAGAGTTGGAAAATTTGGCATCAAATTTCAATTCTCCATTTCTGATATAAAAACGTCCGGCCCTGTTTTTATACCATTCTTCACTGCTTTTCCTTTTTTCACTGTTCTCGGGTGTATCCAAACCAAGTTGTTTAAACAGTTTATCGGGAACACGGGAAGAATCGAAATCCAAAATATCCGCCAATCTGAGTAACACAGCACACAGCTTTATATCACAGTCACATATATCGACCTCTGTAAGTTCTTTCAGATTTTCACCATGACTTTTGCATAAATCAATCAGGTTTTCCAGATAAATACCCTCATGTTCCAAATCGTCCGACCAATCTTCTTCGGAGAGGTTTTCATCAATGCGTGCATGATGATTTACCCTTACATAATTTCTGATAATTCTGTCCTGTTCATTTTCATCATTTCTTTTAGAGTAGTCCTGAGGGAAGTTGTTGAAATATTCTTTCCAGTTATCCGTTGAAAAATCAGACAGCAACTCTTTCTTTTGAGCATCGGTAACGCTCATTCCTACGTCATGACAGCAGGCAGACATTAAAAGCATAGCCGTTTCGTTTGCCGTCAAAGCATTTTTTTTATCTTCATTCAACAGTTCGTACATCCAATCACATACATTGTGTATATGCGTTTCATCATGCAGGGTAAAGTTCGGAAAGGTCAGAATAATTGTCTTTGACAGATTTATCCCCGTTTCACAGACTTTTTTCACGGCTACACGAAATTCAGCGGAATCTGCTTTGTTCTTAAATGATTTCCACAAATTCCAATGTTCTATATTTGACATACTTTTTCACCCTCCTTATACAGATATTTCTGTTCAATATTTTAACATATTCAATACTACCTTTCAACAATATTCTATCAAAATATCAGAATTTTATTGAAATATATGTTTATTTGTCGAAAGATATATGATATAATATACAAAAATGAAATCAGAGGTGAATATCCTATGTCCAATAACTGTTCACATGATGACTATGATTTGAATCTTCCCTTTACTTTGGAAAGACATCTCAATAATTTTCGTGAACATGACACCAACGCACAAAAGCTAATAGATTCATTCCATATCATCAGGGATAATATGAAACAAAATCTTAAATCTGTGATAATGATGTTTCCGCATTACAGCGACCATTCACATGAACATTCCGAAAATATCATTTCTTCTGTTGAAAGACTGCTTGGACGAAAGCGTATTGAAAAATTATCACCGTCCGATACATGGATGCTGATGGTATGTGCCTATATGCACGATCTCGGAATGTTGATTCAGGGAAAAGAACTTGAAAATGAATGGAATTCCGAATCATTTCAGAACTATCTCGAAAACTGCAAGGATTCTTCTGACGATTCGCTGAAACAGGCTGCTCGTCATGTAAGCGGTGTGGAATGGCTGAATCCGGCAGAAAAAAACTGGTCTGTATCCGTTTACAGAGATGTTATTCTGCTTGCTTCGGAGTTCTATCGGAGAAAACACCCCGAAAGGTCAAAGAATATTCCGATGCAAAGCGATTTCGGGAAATATTTCAATGTCGTGATCAGCGGTGACGGCAGACTTCCTCCACGCATACAGGACGTTATAGGAAAAATATGTTTTTCACACGGCATTGACTTTGACGAGATTATGAATATCCTTGAACCCGTGGACAGCCTTTTCGGATATGAATTCCATCCGAGATTTATTGCTGTCATGCTGTGCCTGGGTGATTTGTGCGACCTTGACAACGGCAGATTCAATAAAGTTAATGTTTCTGTTGCTTTACAATATACAGATGGTTATTCTGAGAATATAGTATCATTTGTTAATAATGTTAAGACTAGTGATGGTGGTACGCATGAGGT
>CAMHPW010000262.1 GCA_946187095.1 uncultured Clostridia bacterium
TCATGCTTGGAAAGAAATTGATTCCGAAAGTACCCATGTCGGTAATGATGATGATTGCAGCGGTATTGGCAACCGTTATTTTTCATGTCGATAACTACGGTGTCAGACTTTTGCCCGAAGTGGAAAGAGGTTTTCCGATTTTCAGTTTCAAACCCTATATCGACATCAATAATATCACAGACATGATATTTTCCTCTTTGAGCATAGCGGCGGTGATCCTTTCGGAATCCCTGCTTGCCTCAAAGGGCAATGCCGTCAAAGACGGTTACAAACTCAATTCCAACAGGGAAATTTTAGCCTATGCAGCGGCAAATTTTGCAGCGGCGGCGGCAGGCTGCTGTCCTGTCAATGCAAGCGTTTCAAGAACGGGCATTGTCAGACAGTTCGGGGCAAAGTCACAATGGCTTTCGGTATCTGCGGCAGTCACAATGCTGCTTGTTCTCTGGTTCGGCACTCCCGTAATAAAATATATGCCTGTGCCTATTCTCACGGCAATCGTGATATCGGCTTTGATGAATGCGTGTGAATTTTCAGTCGCAAAGCGTCTTTTACGGACAAGCATAACGGAATTTTATATCTTTCTTGCGGCATTTTCAGGAGTCCTCATATTTGGCACTGTGGCAGGCGTTATGATAGGCATTGTACTTTCTTTTATTGCAGTAGTGATCAAAGCCGTTGCACCGCCTCGTGCATTTATGGGAGTCATTCCCAATAAAGACGGCTTTTTCACGCTCGGAAGAAATTCCGAAGCCATGCCCATCAAAAATACGATCATCTACCGTTTCAGCGGAAATCTGTTTTTTGCCAATATCGAAACGCTTGAAAATGATATCGAAAATGCCGTGACGGATGAAACCAAGAATATTATTATCGATGCCAGAGCCGTCGGAAGCATGGATATTGCCGCCGCTGATACGCTTGTCATGATGTATCAGAAATATGCGGAAAAAAATATCCGATTCTATTTCACGGAACATATCGGAGAGGTGAATGACCTTTTGAATCAATACGGCAAAACGGAGTTTTTAAACAGCGGTGCTGTCAGGATGACTGTCACGCTTGCCCTGAGAGATGCGAGACTCAAACCGCCGTATCCCACGGAAAAGGATATTATCACGCCTCAGAAACAGAAACGTCTGCAGTATAAAAATTCCTATAACCGTTCCTCAAGGGGCATACAGGCGGAATTGGAATGGGTATTCGGCAAGGATACGGAAAATTTCAAATCTGCACTTGCCGATGAAATCTATGAAAACATCATGAAACATAACTATGATGAAAATGATATCATTGAAGCCGCCGAAAACAGTACCCATTGGGGAAAATTCAATTTATTCGATGAAGAAGACCTCCTCGACAGGCTGGAATTAAAAATCATAAAGTCATCCGAAAGTGACAGTGATATTCAAAAGCTGGAATCTCTCATTAATGAAAGACGCAAAAAAATAGAGCAAAAAATGCTGAAAATGGACAGCCATGTCATTGAACGTCTTGAAAAGCAAAGGAAAAAATTCCTCGATACTCTGAAAAATAACGACAATCAGTCCTATGAACTGCTCGAACAGTACCGAAAAAGACAATATAGCCAATAATACGCAATCATATTTGGTGAATTTCTATAAAAAATATATATTGCGGCAGTGATAACTGTTCTATTGTCATCAAATTCAAAAACTTTCAAAATAAGTATTGCCAAAATTGGTAATTTATGGTAATATCTAATCGCTCTAAAAAATTTATTGGAGGTTTTGATATGAAAGGCAAATTAAAGATACTGATCGCAGAGGATTCTGCCGAATTCAAAACAGGCTCGTCAGATATTTTCGCACAGAAGGGTTTCGAGGAGAAATTCTGCGAAAAAGACGGCAACAAAGTCGTTGAAAATATATGCACTTTCAAGCCCGACGTTGTATTGATGGATATGTTCATGAGCAATCTGGACGGCGTGGGAGTCATGCATAAAATTAAAAATATACAGATGGAACAGCCCGTTTTTGTCATTCTTTCGCTTGACAGCGTCATGCTTCAGAAAGAAGCTCTCAATGCAGGAGCGGCATACTATGTGGTCAAGCCCTTTTCCGCCGATGACCTGCTCGAAAGAATTTCGGAACTGATACTGTGCAGGGAAGAAAGTACATTTTTCAGTGACAGCAATATTTACAGCATGGATCATCAGCTTGAAATCACGATCACCGAGATCCTCCATCAGATCGGCGTACCTGCACATATCAAGGGTTATCACTATCTGCGTGATTCGATCATCATCTCGGTGAAACAGCCTGAGATCATCAATGCCGTGACGAAATCGCTGTATCCGTCCATTGCAAAGAAGTATGAAACAACATCTTCCAGGGTGGAAAGAGCGATCCGCCATGCCATCGAAGTCGCATGGGACAGAGGAGATGTCGAAATACTTAATGCATACTTTGGCTATACGATCCATAACGGTCGTGGCAAGCCCACCAACAGTGAATTCATCGCCATGATATCAGACCGTCTGCGTCTGCACAAGAAAATTGCCTGATACCAAAGCGGAGATCATGAGATAAAAATACTGCAGGGACGGAAATCGAACAATTTCTGCCCCTGTTTTTTATATAAAAAATAGTCAAAAATTCAAAGAGAAATTTGTGTAGTATTTTTATAAAAAGTGCAGAAAATGATTGATTTCAAGCTGAAAATTTGTTATAATTATACATAGCATCAGGGGTGGACTGCCCTTTTTTGTCTACTGGATATTTCCGTAATTCTTTTTGGTGAAAACTCATCAAAAGGAAAACCTGCATTTGTTTAAATGTACAAAAAATAGGTCTCCCCTATTGAAAATTGATCGGAAATTTAGTATAGTTTATACATATAAAATTATTTTGCAGAGAGGAATTTTATAATGATCGCAGTTTCATGCTATAACTTCAAACCAGACGAGATTTTTGGCCAAGCGCAAAGCCCCATTGCTCAT
>CAMHPW010000263.1 GCA_946187095.1 uncultured Clostridia bacterium
CTCAAAGTTTCTTGAGTCCATTATAACACATTTCTCCGTTATTATCAAGTTAATTGCAAAATTCACACTTTACTTTCAGAATATTTTACATAAGCCTTAACTGACTGCTTTCAGGCAAATTTCCAAATGTCCCGATATCCCTCAGCATATCAATCACACTCTTGGAAACTTTCGCCCTCTGCTGAAAATCTTCTATGGAAGTGAATTCTCCGTCATTTCTTGCTTCTGCCAATCCGTTTGCCGCCGCTTCGCCTACGCCCGACAATGCCACAAACGGCAGTCTGATTTTTCCATTCTCCACAAGAAATCTCTTTGAATCAGATTTATATATATCGATCGGCAAAACTCCGATCCCCCTTGCCAGCATTTCATTGATGATCTGCAAAGCAGCGTATGTCGTTTCTTCTTTTGCCGTCGCCTCTTTCTTGGAAATTTTATTGCTTAATTCCTCCATTTTGGCTCTCACTGCATTTCTGCCTTTGATAACCAGTGCCGCATCAAAATCTTCGTTCTTTACCGTGAAATATGCCGCATAATATTCGACGGGCTTATGCACTTTATACCAGCCCAATCTTAATGTCGCTATCATATATGCCGCTGCGTGTGCCTTCGGAAACATATATTTTATCTTCATACAGGAATCAATATACCATTGAGGCACATTATGGTCTTTCATGGCTTTGATATGTTCCTCTGTCAATAATTTCGTGGCATTACCCTTTCCGCCTAAAACTCCCATGACATGATAAAATCTGCCTATCATTTTGCCGACAGTCGTTTTGCCTGTACCGGGATTTCCCGAAAAGATATAATGGTCTGCATAAAAATCGGGTTTCACTCCCCTACGCTTACAATCTTCTTCATCAAGAATTTCAAGCCGTACATTTTCAAACAGTTCTTTCACAAATTCCATGCCGATATAATTATCTATTTCGGCATAAATTTCATCTATCGAAGATACTCCATGCTTATCGAAATATTTTTCATAACTGCCGAAATCCTCTTTTAAAATCAGCCTTTCATCGTCATCACGCAAAGACGACTGCATTTTTGTTTCCCTTGCGATTGCGACTACATCACGGGCATTACCGAAATTTGCCCTGTCACGCTGGTCATACAGATTCTTGAAAAACAAATCCAAATCAAGCGTTTCATCAATTTTATAGCCCTCTTTTTCACAATTCGATACAAAAATACTTTTCAGCAAATCGGGCTTATAGTCCTCTATTGTCAGGATATTCGCCTTGCTGAAACGGCTTGACAAGCCTGCATTCATCTTTAAAAGTTCGTCCATTGGTTCGGGATAGCCTGCCATGATCATGCAGAATCTGTACTGCTTGGGATTCGTCATGATAGCCACTAATTCATCAATCGCCTGCTTGGGATAATTGTTTTCCTCACTGCCGTCAAGAAGAGAATAAGCATCATCTATGAATAAAACGCCCTCTTGTGCAGACATGACAGCCTCTCTTGTCTTGCCTGTCGTACCGCCGACATAACGGTCTATCAAATCATCTCTTGTTGCCTCAACGGTCAAGCCCTTTTTGAGAATACCGTTTTCATAGAAAATCTGTCCTATCAGTCGTGCAACGGTAGTCTTGCCGACACCGGGATTTCCCCTGAGAATAAAATGCGGTACAGGGTAATTGAATTCTATATTATCTTCGGGCGTATTGATTCTCTCACTTGCACATATCAGTTTTTTCCTGCCTTTTGATTTCGGTCTTTGGGCTAATGCACGGGCTTTCTTCTGCTTATAGTCCTTTACAATTTCCTGTATACGCTTGGCAACGCTTTCCCAGCCCTTTGTATTCATGAGAATTTCCATCGGATCGCCCGAATCCGCTTTGAAACGGCTGTATATTTTCTTTATCACGCTTTCATCAAACGGCACTGTATCACCGTCAAAATTACGCATATAATAGGCGATATTCTCATAAACGGAACTCAGATAGCCTGCACGGTTTTCTTCCCTGTTAGCCTCACGGCTGAGATACATCAGTGACGATACCATTTTCGGAACGTCTTTTATCCTGTAAGACAATTTCTTGCCGTTATCGCCTACGATACGCAAATATTCAAGCATATACCTGAATTCATCTTGGTTTGGCAAACCCACATAAATCGTACAGCTTCTGTTTATCGTCTTATTCTCATTGAAAAATCGGTTGCGGAATACGTCACCGCTTTGCAGTTTATCGAACATTCCCGAAATGGAATCCGCATTCATCTGGGGTGCAAGGAAGATACAGATATTTTCATTGCCATTCAAAGTATATTCGTCCCACAAATGCGACAGCAATTCGGAATACTGCTGCTGCGGTGCAGAATTGTCCGTGACGAAATCCTGAAAAAATGTGAATACAACGGCTGTTTTCACACCGGAATCCTTCATCATTTTCTTGGCATCGTCAAGAAATTCGGCAGGCGTGATTTTAGGCTGTTTATATACCATTTTGCCGTTATCCTGTGGTTTTGCATTTTCAGCCGATTTCTGTGCATCTTCTTTGACTTCGTTTTTCTGTTCTTCCTGTTTTGCTTTAGGGCTTAATATTCTTCTTTTTGGCTTATCGGGATTTTCGCTGACAGTCCCCTGTCTTTTATTCCTGTTTATCGCCAGAACCGCACTTTCATCATCAAGCACATATTTACCTGTATTTTTCGCACCCGAATAAAAGACTATTTTTTGATAGCCCAGACTTTTCAGATAGGAATTGAGATACGGACGGAAATTATTTTTCTGCAAGTCGGGCGATATGAACATATCGTCCAGATTTCCGTATATCAGAAATATTTTATTCAGATTCGGTCTTTCCAATATCGAACTCATTTTTTACTCCATCTTCAATTTCTTTTTGGTTTCTGTATCAGTTGAAAGTTTATTTTTCGTTTCGGCATTACACTTGATATCAACGCTTGCATAGGGATTACTGCCCTTTACGA
>CAMHPW010000264.1 GCA_946187095.1 uncultured Clostridia bacterium
AAGTGAAAGAGCCTGAGATCAAAGAACCGCAGATACAGGAATCAAAAGTTCAATTGGAGAAAAAAGAGACTCTTCCGCTGAATATGGATTTTGTCGGGGGAGATATTGCGGAATTTCCCGAAAGATCAGAAGTCAGTCCCCTTGTATTGAAAAATGCAAGGAAGCCCGATAAAAAGCCCGAAAAAAAGAAAAAAGAGCGTGTTGTCATCAGTGTGGAGGATATCAAAAAGTATGTGACCGAGGGTGAACAGCTCACTCTTGTCAACAGTAATTATCTCGTACCGCCGTTCACTCTTCTTGAACCGCCCGAAAAGGAAAATGAAGAAAATGTTTCCTATGAACTCAATGCAAGTGCCTCAAAGTTGGTGGAAACACTGAAAAGTTTCGGAGTACAGACAACGGTCACTCATGTGAGCCGTGGACCGTCTGTGACAAGATATGAACTGCAGCCGGCTTCGGGTGTGAAGATAAGTAAAATCACCAATCTTGCCGATGATATCGCTCTGAATTTAGCGGCAACGGGTGTCAGGATCGAAGCCCCCATCCCCGGAAAATCAGCCGTCGGGATCGAAGTGCCGAATAAGAATGTCAGTATTGTCAGAATGCGTTCCCTTGTGGAATCGAAGGAATTTCAGAATGCCAAAAGCAAGCTGACCGTTGTACTGGGCGTGGACATCACGGGAAAAATTACTCTTGCCGATCTGAGCAAGATGCCGCATTTGCTGATAGCAGGTGCAACAGGTTCAGGTAAATCCGTCTGTGTCAATTCCATGCTGGTGAGTCTGCTGTATAAGGCAAGTCCCGAAGAGGTCAAACTGATGCTGATCGATCCGAAAGTCGTGGAATTGGGAGTTTATAACGGCATACCGCATTTGCTGGTGCCTGTCGTGACCGATCCAAGAAAAGCCGCAGGTGCTCTGAACTGGGCGGTCAATGAGATGCTGGAAAGATACAAGACCTTTGCAGAACACAATGTCCGTGATATGCACAGCTACAACAGACTTGTTGACAGGCAGAATGCACATATTGATGACAATGAAACGATAGAAGAACCCGAACGCACGTTTGAAGAAGATGAAATGCTGGCACAGGCAAAGGCGGATATCGTCAATGAAGAACCCAAAACAAAAGAAGTGCATAAGCTCGAAAAAATGTGTCAGATCGTAATTGTCATAGATGAATTGGCAGACTTGATGATGGCAGCCCCGAATGAAGTGGAGGAATCGATATGCCGTCTTGCACAGATGGCTCGTGCGGCAGGTATGCATCTTGTGATCGCAACGCAAAGACCATCTGTAGATGTCATTACAGGCTTGATAAAGGCAAATGTTCCGAGCCGTATCGCATTTGCCGTGAAGTCGCAGATCGATTCAAGAACAATATTGGATTCGGGCGGTGCGGAAAAACTGCTTGGCAAGGGGGATATGCTTTTCTCACCCATCGGCACGACAAAGCCTGTGCGAGTACAGGGCGGATTCGTTGATGACGATGAAGTGGAAAAGATCGTGAATTTTGTCAAGAACAATAAAATTGTCGAGTATGACAAGGAAGTCATAGAAGAAATAGAGAAAAATGCCGTTCTTGACGGCAAGGTAAAAGACACTGATACCGACAGTGAAGCTGATCCGATGATAGAACAGGCGATAGAATGCGTCGTGGAAGCGGGACAGGCATCCACTTCACTCCTGCAGAGAAGACTGAGAGTCGGCTATGCAAGGGCAGGAAGGCTTGTGGATGACATGGAAAAAATGGGTATCGTAGGACCTCATCAGGGGGCGAAACCCAGAGATGTTTTAATGACTCGTCAGCAGCTTCTTGACAGGCAGCTTGCCAATACACAATAAGTAATCCGCAATCAAACACGCTGAAAATCCGTTTTTTGCAAAAAAAGGTTTCCCCCACTGCAGTGTGTCTGATTGTAATGATATTTTTGGAGGTTTTAAAAATGAAAAGAGAAGGACAGATCAGAGTTGATTCGGAAAATTTATTTCCGATCATCAAGAAGTGGCTTTATTCCGACAAGGATATATTTGTCAGAGAAGCCATTGCCAATGCGTGTGACGCTATCAAGAAATATCAGAGCATCTGCCTGATGGGAGATGCCGAAGATGACGGCAGCAAGCCGAGAATAGACGTTGTTCTCGATAAGAAAAAAAAGACGCTGACGTTTACGGACAACGGTATCGGCATGACCGATGAAGAAGTGGAAAAATATATCACTCAGATCGCTTTTTCGGGTGCACAGGAGTTTATCGAAAAGTATAAAGATAAAACGGACGGTGACAGCGGCATTATCGGACATTTCGGTCTGGGATTCTATTCTGCCTATATGGTATCCGATACAGTCGAGATACAGACACTTTCCTGTCAGAAAAACGCTCAGCCTGTACATTGGGTAAGTGACGGCAGCAGCACCTATGAAATATCCGACGGTAGCCGCACAGAAAAGGGTACAAGCGTGATCATGCATATTTCCGAGGACGGAAAGGAATTTCTTGATGAATACAAACTCAGGGAGATCCTGCAAAAATACTGCAAATTCATGCCGTATGAGATTTATTTTTCCAATGCGGGTGCAGAGAAAAAGGATGAAAAGCCCCTGAACAATACAACGCCGCTGTGGCTGAAAGCTCCCAAAGACTGCACGGCAGAGGAATATGAAGATTTCTACCGTGATACGTTTGCAGATGTGAATATGCCGCTGTTCTGGATACATCTTAATGTTGACTATCCGTTCAGGCTCAAAGGCATTTTGTATTTCCCGAAACAGACAAATAAACTCGAAGTGATGCCCGGAGAAATCAAATTATTCTCAAATCAGGTGTATATTGCAGATAATATCAAGGAAGTTGTACCGGAATTTCTCATGATTTTCTTCTGTGTTTTCACTTGTTTCTATTATTAATCCTGTTAAAAACATTGGATATTTAATTAAATC
>CAMHPW010000265.1 GCA_946187095.1 uncultured Clostridia bacterium
ATCAGCCTGCGGCTGATAGAACTGTCTTACGACAGTTGGGCAATTCATCCCACCGCCTTAGAGCCTGTTTAAAATCTTGATTTATGCGTTTTTTTGAGCAATATTTTGTTGAGAAAATGAAAAAAACACAAAAAGATGACAATTATTTCGAGCATTTTCAACGCAAAGGTATCATCAAAATTTCCAAAAAATGTGTGCGTAGGAAGATATTAAACAGGCTCTGACATCATCGGTCTGCAGTACCATCTCTCTTCCTACGGTGAACAGCTTCAGAAAGCTGCCGAGCTGTTCGGCTATCCTCTCCCTGTCCGTGAAAAAATATCCCCTCCCCCTCAAAACGATGAAGCCGATTACACCGACCTCTTCCTGCAGGCTAACAGACACATCACGGATACAAACTATCACCGTGGCATCAGCCTTGAAACCCTCAACAAGTTTCAAATCGGCTATATCCCCGACTGGAAACATCCCAAATCCCCCAGAATGAACCCAAGCCCCCGACTCATCATCCCTACGGGCAAATCAAGCTATCTTGCCCGTTATGCAGGGCAGGGCGATTTCGTCAACTACAAGGGCATTATCGAGAATAAAAGCAAAGTCGGCACTTCCCAGATTTTTAACATACAGGCTCTTTCCCAATCTCAACAGCCTGTCTTTATCGTCGAAGGCGAAATTGATGCCCTCTCGATCATCGACATCGGCGGTGAAGCTGTCGGGCTGGGCAGTATCGGAAATGTCAATCGCCTGTTATCTCTCCTCAAGGACATCAAGCCATCTCAGTCGCTGATTATCTCTATGGACAACGATCCCGATCCGCAAACCCGTGAACGTGTCGCTAAAGCCGCCCGACAGCTTGCCGACGGTCTGAAAGCCCTCTCTGTCGACTGCTATACGGAATCCGTCAGCGGCTCCCACAAAGATGCCAATGAATTTCTCAATGCCGACAGAAAGGCTTTCACCGCTGCCGTCAACTCCATCCTTCACCGTATCGAAACTGCCGAATCCGAAGCCCTCGAAAACGAAAAAGAACTTCTCCGACAGGAAGCCGTTGCCTATTCCATCCCGAATTTCCGCTTAGCCATCGAAAAAAGCAAAACTGCCCCCTTCTTCCCTACGGGATTCCCCATGCTTGACGAAATCCTTGACGGCGGTCTCTATGCAGGTCTGTATTTTGTCGGAGCGATAAGCTCTCTGGGCAAAACCACTTTCTGTCTGCAGATCGCCGACCACGTTGCCGCAAGCGGTCATGACGTTCTGGTCTTCTCTCTCGAAATGGCAAGAAATGAGCTTATTGCAAAAAGTGTCAGCCGTCTGACTTACTCCTTACAGGGCGATTCCAGATTTGCCAAGACTACCCGCAGTATCCTCACCGGCTCACGCTATGAAAACTATTCGCAGGATGAACTTGCTCTTATCGAAAAAGCTATCACGGAATATGAAAACTACGGTCACAATCTCTATATCACGGAGGGTGTCGGAGATGTCGGCATTGAACAGATCCGTGAAAAAGTCCAAAAACACATCAAGCTCACAGGCAAAGTCCCTGTCGTTGTGATCGACTACCTGCAGATCATATCCCCTGCCGATCCCCATGCCACCGACAAGCAGAATACAGACCGTGCCGTTCTGGAACTCAAACGCCTTTCCAGAGATCACAGCCTGCCCATCATCGGCATATCCAGCTTTAACCGTGACAATTACTATTCGCCTATCAATCTCGCCAGCTTCAAGGAGTCGGGGGCTATCGAGTATTCCAGTGACGTTCTCATCGGTCTGCAGTATTACGGCATGGACTATCAGGAGGGTGAGACTGAAAAAAACCGTGAAAAAAGAATCCGTGAACTTGTCAAAGACCAGATGGCTGCAGGCAAGCATGGCAAGGCTCAGAAACTGCAGGTGAAAGTCCTCAAGAACCGCAACGGCTGTAAGGGCAGTACGCTCATCGATTTCTATCCCATGTTCAATTACTTTGAGGAGCCGTATGCCCCTCATGACAAAGATGCAGCAGACGAATGGAATTCCACATGACCTGTATGGCATTCAGAATGCTCTCAGACCGCCCTCAGCTCGCTCACACGAGCGTTTTGAGGGGGTAGGAGTATAGAGATAGCCCCCCTGTCAAAAAATCGCCGTATGAGACTCTGAGGCGGTCATACGTTAAAGTTTCTCCAAAAGAATTATAACAGCCTTTTCGGACGGCTTTTGAAAGTGCATTCGGAGCATGACATTCGGAATGCTCTCAGACCGCCCTCAGCTCGCTCACACGAGCGTTTTGAGGGGGTAGGAGTATAGAGATAGCCCCCCTGTCAAAAAATCGCCGTATGAGACTCTGAGGCGGTCATACGTTAAAGTTTCTCCAAAAGAATTATAACAGCCTTTTCGGACGGCTTTTGAAAGTGCATTCGGAGCATGACATTCGGAATGCTCTCAGACCGCCCTCAGCTCGCTCACACGAGCGTTTTGAGGGGGTAGGAGTATAGAGATAGCCCCCTGTCAAAAAATCGCCGTATGAGGCTCTGAGGCGGTCATACGACGATGTTTCTTTCAGAGAATTATAACAGCCGCTTACGGCAGGAAGTGTTCGGAAAATATTTTTATATAAAATATTATATAATTATATAACTGTTTATATAAAGAAATTTGATTATATAAATAACTAGGGGTTAGTCGGAAAAGTAGGACTTATTGATTAAAAAGCCAGTATTCCAATAGTTTGAGAAGAGTGGTAAGTAACATTTACCCTGATAGTGGATAAAGTACAACGTAATTCATCAACAAATTCATTCATAGAAGGTTTGGTACATGACACTATTACGGAAAAGAGTGCCAAATAACGGTTCAGGTATTTGGAAGCCACACCTCGAAATTGTCCCAACATCCTCTTATACTCTCAACTGAAAACATTTAGCCAAAAATCAAATTCATACTTTCATATCG
>CAMHPW010000266.1 GCA_946187095.1 uncultured Clostridia bacterium
CCTTTCGGAGAACCTGACAAGTTCCTTCGCCATGTCATCCGCATGATGTATGATTAAATCGTGATTCTGTTCACTCATGTTTTTTCAACTCCTTCATATATATCATAAATGAAATCTTTGTACTTGTCAACCTGAAATTTATCCTCAACGGGTGATTTTTTTGTGCAAAGTAAAAAACAGCCGATTTTATCCGGCTGTTTTGACAAATTTATAACCTCTTTCATTAATCGCTTTTCGAATGACACTTTCGGGAATGTCCTCCGACATTTCCGCATACACTTTTCCCTCAGCGTGACTTGCCTTTACGCTTGTCATGCCGTCAATTTTTTCCAATGCCTTCTGAACGGTCATTTCACAATGTTCACACATCATGCCTTTTACTGCATATACTTTCCGGATGACCTCTCTGCTGTCAGATATTTCCGTGACGGCATTCTTTCTCTTTTTATCATGCCCTCCATCAAATATATCCAACAAATTCAGCCTTAACGCATTTGTCACGACAAATACACTTGACAAACTCATTGCCAATGCACCAAACATCGGTGTCATGCTGATTCCCCAATGTGAATACACTCCTGCCGCCAGCGGTATCAGAAGCGTATTATAGATCAATGCCCAAAAGAGATTTTCCAGAATATTCTGATAAGTCTGCCTTGACAGCCTTACCGCTGCAGAAACATCTGTCAAACGGTTTTTCATCAGTACAACCTCTGCCGAATCGATCGCAATATCCGTACCTACACCGATCGCTATCCCGACATCTGCCCTCGTCAGTGCAGGGGCATCATTGATGCCGTCACCGACCATGCCGACTTTGCCCTTTTTCGACAGCCTTCTGATGACAGCCTCTTTTCCGTCAGGCTTCACATTCGCTATGACTTCATCAACGCCTGCCTGCTTTGCCACTGCCTTTGCCGTCTTTTCATTATCTCCTGTCAGCATGACCGTATATATCCCCATGTTTTTCAATTCTTTCACAGCCTTCGCAGAATCCTCTTTGATCGTGTCCGCAACCGCTATAATCCCCAGCAATTCACCGTCTTTTGCAAATAACATGGGTGTTTTGCCCTGTTCGGAAAGTTCCTCTGCCTTTGCCAGCACTTCATCCGAAACAGAAATCTTTCCCGATATGAATCCCACACTTCCGCCGAATATCTCACAGCCATCGATCCTGCCTGTCAGTCCGTTCCCGACAAGTGCATGGAAATTTTTCACTTCACCTGTTTTTATATCACTTTCATCACATACAGCCTTTGCCAGAGGATGTTCACTTTTGCTTTCAAGTGTCTTTGCATAGTAAAGCAGTTTATCACTGTATGCAATAATATCCGTTACAGACGGTTTACCGTTTGTAATAGTTCCTGTTTTATCAAGGGCTATGATCTGCAATTTGCCTGTTTCCTGCAGGGCTTCCGCCGTCTTGAACAATATGCCGTTCTTTGCACCGACACCGTTTCCGACCATTATCGCAACAGGCGTTGCCAATCCCAATGCACACGGGCATGATACCACCAATACACAAATTCCCCTTGCCAATGCCGTTCCGATACCTGCACCCAATAACAGCCATACAGCTATCGTCACAACTGCAGCCGCAATGACAGCAGGCACGAATATCCCCGATATTTTGTCTGCCACTTTTGCGACAGGGGCTTTTGTAGCCGCCGCATCACTTATCATGGAAATGATCTGTGAAAGTGTCGTATCTTCGCCGACTCTCAATGCACGGCATTTTAAAAATCCCGACTGATTGATCGTTGCGGAGGTCACAAAATCTCCGACAGCTTTATCAACAGGGATACTTTCCCCTGTCAATGCCGATTCGTCAACGGCACTGTTTCCTTCAATCACTTCCCCGTCAACGGCTATATTCTCCCCCGGTCTGACTATAAATATATCCTCTTTTCTGACCTCATCTATTGAAACGGTCACTTCTTCACCGTCACGGATAATATTTGCCGTTTTCGGTGCAAGCTTCATTAAACTTTTCAAGGCATTCGTTGTCTTTCCCTTTGAATAGGCTTCCAGCATTTTTCCGACCGTTATCAAAGTTAATATCATTGCCGCCGATTCAAAATAAAATTCATTCATATAGCTGCTTTCATTTGCCCTGTCTGCCGTCATGACAAACAACATGACGGTACTATATGCAAATGCCGCCGATGAACCCAATGCGATAAGCGTATCCATATTCGGCGAACCGTGAAAAAGACCTTTAAATCCGCTGATAAAAAATTTTTGGTTTATCACCATGATGATTCCCGACAGCAAAAGCTGCAAAAGCCCCATTGCAATATGATTTCCCTGCATGAAATCGGGTACAGGCAAACCAAACATATGCACTCCCATTGAAAAATACATCAATACTACCAGAAATCCCAATGATACAAACAATCTTTTTTTCAAAACAGGCGTTTCACGGTCTTTGAGGGCATCTTCTTCAGCGGCAAGTTTTGCACTGAAATTACTTTTTTTCACTCCGTCATCTTTGGTCGAAATTCCGTAGCCTGCATTTTGTACAGCCTTTATAATATCACTGTCGCTTGCAGTTCCCTCAACGCCCATGGAATTTGTCAGTAAACTGACACTGCAAGCCGTCACACCGTCAACTCCCGCTACAGCCTTTTCCACTCTTGCCTGGCAAGCGGCACAGCTCATTCCTGTAACTGTATATTGCTTCACGCTTCACACCCCTGTTTATTTCAAACATCTATGTTCAACTGTACATTGACGTGTTACCGTCACACTCTCCGTATAAATATCCTGTGTGACCGCTGTTGAAAGAGCTTTTTCATCCTCCGAAACATACGGCTTCGGATTTTCCATCAAATCAATGATACGCTGCGGCAGTGTCAGTCTGCGGCATTTATTGAATGCCCCCTTGCCGACATATCTGATACTGTCGGGGAAATTTATCTCTTTCAGCTTGCC
>CAMHPW010000267.1 GCA_946187095.1 uncultured Clostridia bacterium
ACAAAATAATTTGGAAGAATTAGAAAATGAAAATAAGTTACTAAAAGAAAAATTAAAAATAGAAGAAAGTTTTAATATAAATACTAATAGTAATATTAATACTAATGATGTCACTAAAGATAAAATTTTTTTTGGAAAATGATGTAACAAAACCTCCTTTGTCGGTACTTAACAGACAAAAGGAGGTTTTCAAAATGAAAACAAAAAAAATAATATCAATCATGGCAGCACTTATCATGGCAGCAACCGTAACAGGCTGTAACAACAGCGGAACACTTTTCAAGGTAACATCGGAACCGTCTGTCGAGGACTTATTGGATGATGAAGTCCCGACACATACCGAAGGCGAACTTGTGCCGAAAATAACGGCGAATCCTGCTCCGAAAATGGATTATGATATGTATGACGGGATAATGGCAGAAGCGGCTTTAAAGTCTGCCGATACCGCAAGAGAAGCAATCACAAATGATATCGAATTTGCAGATGACGGAGAAATGTATGCGGAAGCACCCGAAACGGATATCGCCCCCACCGCCCCTGCACCTGGTTATGAAGATGTCTATGGAATCATTGACGATGAATTTTATGATTATCCGCAGGTAAAGCTGCAGGCAGGTTTGCTCACGGCAGGCGTATGGAATGACAATAATAACTGGGGATTTTTCACCAATCTTATCAATAACGATAAAATCACCATTCCGACAGAGTATGGATTGGAACCGACACAGCGTATCGCCGTAACCGTCAGGGATAAAAGTGAAAATCCGATCGTCAATGCAAGTGTCAAAGGCTTGTCGGAAAAAGGCGATGTTATATGGACGGCGGTGACGGATAAGAAGGGTATTGCTTATCTTTTCAAGAGTGACGAGATCGTTAAGATAAAGGCGGAAAATCTGAAATATACTGCCGAAAGCAGTTTTCAGAATAAAGTGACGAATGATGAACAGACCGTGATCAAAGCGAAGAATGCAGATGTCAGTATCACTCTTGACGGCGAGGGAAAGAGCTATGAAAAGACGGATATCATGTTTGTCGTTGACACAACAGGTTCAATGGATGACGAGCTGATGTTTTTACAGAGTGAGTTCACGGCTATTGCGGAAGAGATCGGTACGGATGATACAAGATTTTCAATCGACTTTTACCGTGATGACGGTGACGATTACACAACAAAGAGATATCCGTTCTCAGACAATATCGAGGAGATAAACAAGAAACTGAACAGTGAATATGCAACAGGCGGCGGTGACTTGCCCGAAGCAGTAGCGGAAATTCTTGATGAAACGATCAATGATGGCGGTTGGAGTAACGAGAGCGTTAAACTGATGTTCATGATATTTGACGCACCGCCTCATGATGACAAGGCACAGGTTCTGGAAAGTGCAGTGAAAAAGGCAGCGGCAAAGGGTATCAGAATAATCCCCGTTGTATCTTCGAACAGTGACAGGAATACGGAACTTTTCGGCAGAAGTATCGCTATTATGACGGGCGGTACATATGTATTCCTGACAGACGATTCGGGTATAGGTTATTCCCATCTTGAGCCTATCATTGGCGAGTATAAAGTGGAGAAGCTGTATGATATCATAGTACGCATCATTAATGAGTACAAGCAGGGTGAGATCAAAACGCCGTCAGAGCCTTCAGAAGAAGTAAAGGTATCGGAGATTATCGACAGGACTGTGACAGAGCAGATAACGACAGATACGGCATTGGAAAAGTTCTATGAAGATGACGAGAACGAATATTTTTACGGCAGTATCAAGAGTGAATATGTGATAGTGAAGTATACAGACGGTACACAGGAAACAGTGGGAACCGCATTAAAGAAAGGAACTATCACTTTGGCAGACCTTGACAGATACAATATTCATTATATCAAACAGGAGAAAGCAAAAACTCCGCCGTCAGATGAGTATGTCATAGAAAAATTTTCTTTCAAAGATGAAAATACAGACGGTGCTCAGACAGACGGATTTGTGAATACGACAGAGGGCGATATGACGAATGTTGCGGCAAGGGCTAAATTGGAATTAGATGTTTTGAAATATACGCAGGTACACGTTTTCCATGACAGTGAGACGGATATGTGGAAAGTACACTTCTCCAATGACGATACGGCAGGCGGAGATGTAAGCATATATCTTGACGGAAAAGGCATTACAAAACTGATCATATACGGTGAATAATATTTATGGCTGTGCAGACAAAAAATGTTTGCATAGCCATTGTTTTTGTGATATGATATATAGAAGATTTATTTTTGGAAAGGGATTTGATAGAAATGAAAAAGGGTATAATAAAGATCATGGCATTGACAGTTGCAGCGGCATTGATGGCAGGGGCAGTTTTGACAGGCTGTAACAATGGCAGCAGTGAAACGGCAAGTACAGCGGAAAGTGTTCAGGAACAGTTGAAAGATAAATATGAATTTGTAGAGCTTGATGAAAACACGGTATATTTTGCAGATATCGATATCAAAGATTACGGAAAGATCATCGTAAAACTCGACCAGAAGTCTGCACCGATAAGCTGTGCCAATTTTGTAGCATTGGCAAACATGGGGTTTTATGACGGGCTGACATTCCATAGAATTATTGAAGATTTCATGATGCAGGGTGGAAATGCGGAAGGAACGGATAAAGAAGGAATCGCACAGACAATCAAAGGAGAGTTTTCGGCTAACGGTGTGGATAATCCGCTGCTGCATACAAGGGGAGCTATATCCATGGCAAGAACACCTCTTTCAATGGACAGTGCAAGCTCACAGTTTTTTATCGTACATAAGACATATCCGAGCCTTGACGGACAATATGCTTGTTTCGGCTATGTGACGGACGGAATGGATGTGGTGGATAAAATCTGTACTCAGGCTGAACCTGTTGATGAT
>CAMHPW010000268.1 GCA_946187095.1 uncultured Clostridia bacterium
CATAGTCAGGCTCACTGTAGTAATAGAAGCTCTCTTCTTCATCATCCGAGTCTTCCTCGTCATCCGAATAATAGGAGCTTTCTTCGTCATCCGAATAATAGGAGCTTTCTTCGTCATCCGAACTTTCCTCGTCATCCGAACTTTCCTCGTCATCCGAACTTTCCTCGTCATCCGAATAATAGGAGCTTTCCTCCTCATCGTCCGAATCTTCCTCGTCATCAACGTAAAAGTAACTCGGTTTTTTTTCTTCCCTGCTTTCCTGTACAAAAGACTGTCCGGAAAATTCTTCTTCGGCTGCAGCCGAAAGAGAATACGCCGATATTCCGCAAAATACCATAGTCAATGCAATAAGCTTTGAAAAAAACTTTCTCTTAACCACAATATACAGTCCTTTCCGTTTCTGTTCAAAGATGATTTTAACAGACTTACACCAATAAATCAAGTATTTCTTCAAAACAAACTCCGTCCTGAACGGGAATTTCCATTTCATTCGACAGTGCAACGCACTTTCCCACAAATTCCGCTGCTTTTTTCACGGAAAGTTCAAAACCGACTCCGTTGACGGCATCTGCCGATATGATCGAAGCAAAAACATCTCCCGTACCTGCATGGGATATTCCTGTCACCCTGTATTCCAACAGCTTTCTTTTATCTCCGTCACAAATGAAATTGCCGATACTTTCACCTTTCATGATACCTGTTATCACGATCTTCTTTGCACCCATCTTTTCAAGTTTGTCTGCGATCTCCTCAATTTCTTCCATGCTGTATTCACTGCCATGATATTTTGTATCCGTCAGTATACAGGCTTCCGTCAGATTCGGTGTGATGATATTCGACAGCGGAATCAAATTTTTCATTTCCCTGCACAGCTTTTCATCAATGGTCGCATAGGTCTGACCGTTATCCGCCATGGCGGGATCGACTGTCACAACGGTATTTTCATCCGCAAATCTCTCTATAAAATCCTCCACGATTTGAGCCTGCTTTTCAGAGCCTAAAAATCCTGTATAAATGCCGTCAAATTTCAGCCCCAGCTTTTCCCATTTCATATAGTAGGGCTTCATTTTATCGGTATAATCATCAAAAAAGTAATCTTCATAGCCCGTGTGATTGGAAAGTATCGCCGTAGGGACTGCACAGCACTGTATCTTCATCGCTGATATGATCGGCAGAGACACCGTCAGACTGCATCTGCCGAATCCCGAAAAATCATTTATCACTGCAATTTTTTTCTGTCGTTTCAAAAAAATCCAACTCCTAATTCATTGCCAGACCATCTATTTCCTCACTGAAATCATGGAAAGAAATGCCTCCCAACACTCCGTTCAGATGAGTATATGAAATCATCTCATTATCATCAAAATAGCCATAACGCTGTATATATCCGCCATTCTGAAGTTCTTCCATCAATTCCAATGCCATTTCGACTTTTTTATCCTCTTCGGCATTCTTATATTCCTCTCTGCCTGCAAACTCTTTTATTTTTTCCTCTGTTTCATGCATTTTATCCCACAGGTCATCGCTTTCCTCCAAAGATAACTCTGCATTTTCACTTTCAGCCTGACTTTCCACAGAAGATTCCATAATACTTTCCGTTTCGGACGGTGCTGTTTCGGCATTTCCGCAAGCCGATAACAAAAGCATGGAACATATCAATAAAAATACGATTTTTTTCATAAACATATCACCTCAATATGACAGGTACGATTTCGGATGGCTTTGTTACAAAAATCGTATTTCTGAAACATTTTTCCATTTCCTCACGGCTGCCGTAGCCGTACAGACAGCCGATAAAATCAATTTTTGCCATTGACGCACCCTCTGCATCAAACTTTGTATCGCCGATCATAACGGCTTTCTTATCCCTGCCAAGACTATCCAGTACATAGTTTATCACCTGTATTTTTGTATGTCTTTCGGGCGTTCCGCTGGAACCGCCTACAAAATCAAAATAGCTTTCCAAATTCAGCATTCTGATGATCCTGTCCGAAAAGGGCTGATATTTACTCGTTGCAACAGCCAAAAGTACTCCATTGTCCTTCAGCGTCTGCAAAGTTTCATACATCCCGCTGTAAACTTTATTTTTATAGATTCCCTTTTCAATATAATTCTTTTTGTATATCTGCAGGCCCTTTTGGGCATCTTCTTCCGAAAAGCCGCATCGTTTCAGGCTGTCCGTCATAGGCGGTCCTATGAAAGAGGCAAGCGTTTTTTCATCGGGCAATTCCCTTTTCATTTCACGAAAAGTGATCTTTACACAATCCAGTATGCCCTCACCAGATTCACTCAGAGTACCGTCAAGGTCAAACAGGGCAATATCATAT
The DNA here is from genome assembly GCA_946187095.1 of uncultured Clostridia bacterium. Classification (GTDB taxonomy): domain Bacteria; phylum Bacillota; class Clostridia; order Oscillospirales; family Acutalibacteraceae; genus UBA1213. The sequence continues at coordinate 2,328 of CAMHPW010000268.1, forward strand.
TTTCTCATATTTCCAATTCCTTTTTCCATTATTTTTTCTCGGCAGGATTAAAAAGCGTCATGAACCACTGCACCGTCAGACATATCCCGTAAATGACAGGCATATGGGCAACATAGAATAAAAGGGCGTGTCTGCCGACAAATGCCAGCGGCGGTATATGCTTTTTTGCCGTCCATTTCGGGAATTTCTTCATGGGGATCAGCCTGCCGAAAAATCCGCCTGCAAAGAACATGAACATCCACGGCAGCAGCGGAAAATAATCCGCCGAACTGAACTTTTCGTCAGGGAAGCCGAACATGAACAAAAAGTTCGTTGTATACCATTCCTTCGGGAAATCGAACATTTTGACATACGGTATGCCGAATTTGCCTGCCTGAGTGTAATAGAGAAAGACAAACAGCAAAATATTCAGGATAACTCCCAGCCATACGGGAATGACTTTGAGATATTTTGAAACAAGTCCGTAAAGTATCATGCAGACGGCAAGCATATGCAGTACACCAAATGTGATAAGATAATCCTTATTATAAAGATATGTCACAAGAGTGAT
>CAMHPW010000269.1 GCA_946187095.1 uncultured Clostridia bacterium
TCTAATAAATTTTTATTGCTTTTTTCTTATTTTACTATTGCAAGGTCATTTTGTCAATGGATTTTATCCTATAATTTATATCGCTGAAAAAATCAAAAAAATTCTTCAAATTTTGCTGTGATTATGTTATAATAAAAATATACACAAATGAAAGGAAGATGCAGAATATGAAATTTGATGCACAGGATTGCGAGCTTGTACTGAAAAATCAGCTTACGGACACTATCTTTGATTTCAGGCTGAAAAATAAGTTCCTTGCGGAAATGACAAAGCCCGGACAGTTTGTACAGGTGCTTGTACCGTCAAAGACCTTACGCAGACCGATCTCCGTATGTGACGTTGACGGAGATATCATCAGACTTGTATTTGAGGTTCGTGGAGAGGGTACGGCTCTTCTTGCCGATACGAAAATCGGTGAAATGGTCAATATTATTGCCCCGCTGGGAAAAGGCTTTGAACTTGACGGTAATAAAAAGACGATATTCATAGGCGGTGGGATCGGCGTGCCGCCCATGCTGTACAGTGCGAAGAAATGCGGTAAAAATGCCGTTGTTATCAACGGATTCAGAAATAAAAGTGCTGTCATTCTCGAAGAAGATTTCAGGGCATTTGCAGGAAAGGTTGTCATTACGACAGATGACGGCAGTTACGGCATACACGGATTTGTGACAGAACCTCTGAAAGAATGTATGAAAGAGGCAGAAATGATATGTGCCTGCGGTCCTATGCCGATGTTGAAAAATATTGCGAAGGTCGCAAAAGAAAATCATATTCCCTGTCAGGTATCCCTTGAACAGAGAATGGCTTGCGGAGTGGGGGCGTGTCTTGGCTGTGCAGTTGCAGTCTTTGATGAAAACGGAAATCAGACATACAAGCACGTTTGCAAAGACGGACCTGTTTTCAATGCAGAGGAGGTTGTATTTTAATGGCAGATTTAAGTGTAAATATAGCGGGCGTTCACTTTAATAATCCGATCATAGCGGCTTCGGGTACGATAGGTTTTGGAAGGGAATACAGTGAGTTTTATCCTTTGAGCGTATTCGGGGGAATTTCCTGCAAGGGCACGACTCTGAAAGAGAGATTGGGCAATCTGCCGCCAAGAATTGCGGAAACGCCTATGGGAATGTTGAATGCCGTCGGCTTGCAGAATCCGGGAGTGGAGCATTTCATCAAATATGACTTGCCGTGGCTCAGAGAGCAGAATACGGTTGTCATTGCGAATGTGGCAGGCAGTACACAGGAAGATTACTGTAAAATGGTGGAGATACTTTCCGATACTGCTATAGATATGGTGGAATTGAATATCTCATGTCCGAATGTCAAAGAGGGCGGCGTACAATTTGGCACATCATGTCAGTCGGTTGCGGCGATTACAAAGGCTGTGAGAAAATACTGCAAAAAGCCCTTAATGATAAAGCTGTCACCGAATGTAGCGGATATAGCGGAAATCGCAAAAGCTGCCGAAAGCGAGGGGGCAGATGCCGTATCGCTGATCAATACACTGACGGGCATGAGAATTGATATCAATACAAGAAAGCCGATTATTAAAAACGTGACAGGCGGAATGTCGGGACCTGCTGTATTTCCCGTAGCAGTGAGAATGGTATGGCAGGTAAAAAATGCTGTCAGGATACCCGTTGTGGGCATGGGCGGTGTAACGACATGGAAAGATGCCGTTGAAATGCTGATGGCAGGTGCAGATGCCCTGCAGATCGGAACGGCACTTTTTACCGATCCGTATGCACCTGTAAAGATAACAGAAGGCTTGAACAAATATCTTGATGACCATAACATGAAGTCTGTCACGGAACTTACACATACAGTTATCGTATAAAAACGGAGGCTTTTGGAATTGACAAAAATTATCATAGTGCGTCACTGTCAGGCGGAGGGGAATTTAAAGAGATTCTTTCAGGGAAGTATCGACACGGATATCACGGAATTGGGCGAAAAGCAGATCAGAAGCGTAGCAAAGCTGCTTGCGGACAAGCCGATAGAAGTGATGTATTCCAGCCCGAAGAAAAGGGCAATGAAAACGGCAGAGGGGATAAATGCATATCACCAATTGCCGATACGAATTGATGAAGAAATCGTAGAGATAGATGCAGGTGACTGGGAAGGCGTGTTGCTGACGGATATTGAAAAGATATATCCCGAACAGATGGACAATTGGAGAAATCACCCGGGAAATTTCCATGCCCCGAACGGTGAAAGCATGGCGGAAGTATATGAGAGAGTGAAAAAGGCACTTTTGCGGATTGCTGAGGAAAACAGGGGCAAAACTGTTTGTATTGTTTCACATGGCTGTGCCATCAGGAATATGATGTGTTTTGCAAACGGCTTTGAAGTCAGGGATATTGACAAGGTGCCGCTTGGTACGAATACGTCTGTGAATGTGGTGGAGTTTGATGATGCTTTCAAGCCGTCTGTTGCCGTTGGGAATTATACGGAACATATACCTGTAAGTTAAAAAATATTGATTGCTATAAATGAGCAAATTTGAAAGCTGCACAAAAAACGTCTATGCGGCTGTCGCCGCAGGCGGTGGTGGAGAGGTCGGGGACTTGCGAATATTGTGCAGTTTCACAAACAATTCGGAATTTGCTCATTTATAGTTGATTGTATAAAAATGCCATATTTTGTTCTATAGTAACAAAATATGGCATTTTTTTAGCATGAAATCTGATATTGCATCCATTGTTTTTTGGCTTGTGCATTGTGTTGTATAAATTACATTTGAATATGTAGAGTTTTGCGATTGACAAGGATTTTTTTTTAGGGTATATAATTGTACTTGTCATAAAATTTAAATCAGAAAAAAAGGAGCAATTTTAAGTAATTAAAAACATTGACATTAGTGATTAAATGTGTTAAA
>CAMHPW010000270.1 GCA_946187095.1 uncultured Clostridia bacterium
CACCTGGTTCATATTGAGCCAAGTTTTCTTGCAATTGAGTAATTTCACAATCCTTCACTGCTAATTGTTGTGCAATGTTTTCATTTTCTTCCTTGAGTTGATTGTTTTCTTCTTCTAAAAGAGAATTTTGCTTATTTAAATCTTCGATTTTTTTAAGTAAAACATCTTGATTTTCGCTACTTCTTAATCTGGTGATTTCCTCATTTTTGGGATTACATCGCCTATTATAAAACCATCATGCAAGTTTGTCAAGATTAAATTGCATTTCTGTTAAAAATTTATTCATATTCAGGTGAACTATTGGCTTTTAGAGAATTATTTTTGAATAATTTGCAGGGTTTTAAAAAAAAGTTGCAAAAAGGTATTGACAAATGGAATTTGATGGTGTATACTGCAACCATTGAAACAACAAAGGCGTTGTAAGCAATGGTGCTTGCAACGCTTTTATGTTTTCATAAAAAAGGAATGACAGGAGAGATTATTATGGCAAATGTACCCGAAATGTTCGGCAGTATGGTATTCAATGACAGAAAAATGCAGGAAAGGCTTCCGCTTACGACTTACAAGGCATTGAAAAAAACTGTTAAAAACGGTGAGCCGTTGGATATCAGCGTAGCGAATGCGGTAGCCAACGCCATGAAAGAATGGGCTGTTGAAATGGGCTGTACGCATTACACACACTGGTTTCAGCCGATGACAGGCGTTACCGCCGAAAAGCATGACAGTTTCATTTATCCCGTTGATGACGGTCAGATTATTATGGAATTTTCGGGCAAAGAGCTTATCAAAGGCGAGCCCGATGCATCAAGTTTTCCGTCAGGCGGTATCCGTGCGACATTCGAGGCAAGAGGCTATACCACATGGGATCCGACTTCCCCCGCCTTTATCCGTGACAAAACACTGTATATTCCGACGGCTTTTTGTTCTTATACAGGCGAAATTCTCGATAAAAAAACGCCGCTTTTGCGTTCTATGGAGAGATTGAGCAGTGTTGCCGTAAAGGTTCTTCATCTGCTCGGCAAAACAGACGTTACAAGAGTTACTACAACAGTAGGTCCCGAACAGGAATATTTCTTAATTGACAAGAAAGTTTACGATAAACGTCCCGATTTGATTTTCACAGGCAGGACACTTTTTGGTGCCCCTGCTCCTAAGGGACAGGAATTGGAAGATCACTATTTCGGCTCTATCAAGACAAGAGTAGCTGCATTCATGAATGATCTGGACGAGGAATTGTGGAAACTCGGCATTTTTGCAAAGACAAAGCATAATGAAGTTGCTCCGTCACAGCATGAGCTTGCACCTATCTTTGAAACTTCCAATATTGCGACAGACCATAATGAACTGACAATGGAAGTCATGAAAAAGACGGCTGAAAAACATGGTCTTGTATGTCTTTTACACGAAAAGCCCTTTGCAGGCGTGAACGGCTCAGGCAAGCACAATAACTGGTCTATCTCCACGAATACGGGCGAAAATCTGCTTGATCCGGGCAAGAATCCCGAAAATAACTTGCAGTTCCAGTTGTTCCTTGCGGCAGTTGTCAAGGCTGTACATGAATATCAGGACTTGTTGAGAATCACGGTAGCATCGGCAGGCAACGACCACAGACTTGGTGCCAACGAAGCACCGCCGGCTATCATTTCCATGTATCTGGGTGATGATCTGGGTGCTATGGTAGATTCCATCATTAACGGCGGTGAATATAAATCCGCCCTCAAAAAAGAAATGCTGACAGGTGTAGATGTCCTGCCCGATTTCAAAAAGGACACTTCCGACAGAAACAGGACTTCTCCGTTTGCTTTCACGGGCAATAAATTTGAATTCAGGGCATTGGGTTCATCACTGAATATCGGCTGTCCGAACTATATGCTCAACACCATGGTTGCAGAGGAACTTTCACAATTCTATGATGAATTAGTCAATGCAGATGACTTGGAAACCGCTCTGAAAGCCCTTGTGAAAAAGACTTTGACGGAACATCAGAATATCATCTTCAATGGTGATAACTATTCCGATGAGTGGGTGAAAGAGGCTGAAAAGAGAGGTCTTTGCAATTACCGTTCACTTCCCGAAGCTATGGAACACTATATTGACAGAAAAAATATAGATTTGTTCGTGAAAAACGGTATTCTGAATGAGCCTGAAATTCTGGCAAGATATGAAATTGAGCTGGAGCAGTGGGTTCTTGTGATCATAGAAGAGTATGTTCATATTGTGCAATGAAATCCCGCCTTCATTACGATTATCAAAAATGCCCAATATGTCTCCAAGTATTAGACACTATTTTTATTTGCGATTTTACGGACAAAACACCTTTTGAAACTTTAATGAAAAAAAAGGACGAATTTTATGAGGATTTAAATCAAATACAAATTATAATTTTAGCGGGTATAAATCAATCGGAGGTGGAAGCAAAACTAAATTTTTTTCGGGACAAAAATTTAAACATTTTGCGAGTATTGGTCCAATAAATGACGAAAATTCAACGAATTATTCAGCCCAAGGCGAAGAAGAAAATAAACAAAATAATAATAATATTAATAATGAACAAGCTATTTTATATTCGAATATTCCTGAAGAAGATTGGCAAAAAGAATTTAATAAAGTTTCGAATATGTTAGAAATTGCGGAAGTTTCTGATGAATATATGCTAAGTTTTAGTGAAAGTTCTTCGAATAATAAAGACTCGAATAAATTAGAAGGGAATTATCCAACCGTTAAATATATTAAAAATGTTAATAAACTTTTGGAAGATAAATTACTTGAAGATAAAGAAATTATCGAAAATTATAGTAATAATATCGAAAAAGAACTGGATTATATAAGTAAAAAAGAAAATAAAATAAGTGTAAATAATTCTGGATTAA
>CAMHPW010000271.1 GCA_946187095.1 uncultured Clostridia bacterium
AAAGGCTTATCTAAGGGTCTTGTTGGAGGTTTAATTTCATCTAAGGCTTCTAATAATGTTTTACCTTTATACCAGGGCATCTTATTTGTAAACCTTGCAGACTATCAGATTGGTTCAACAAAGGGCGGAGAAATCACAAAGTTCAATCAGTTCGATATCGACTTCAATCAGGAGAAGTATCTGATTGAAACGAGAATTTCGGGTGCTTTGACAAGAGTATATTCTGCTATTGCACTGGAAGAACCTGTCGTTGAAGATGAGGGAGAGGAAGAAGAAAACACACCCTGATAGCAGAAAGGAAAATTCAAAATGAAGTTTTACGGAAAAATCGGTTACGGTGAAACGGTTGAAACAGTGTCGGGAGTATGGGAAGAACAGATAACGGAACGTGAATATTTCGGCGATTTCATGCGTAACAGCGGCAGTATGCAGAGTTCCGATAAAGTGAATGATAATTTCAATATTTCTCATAGTATCAGTATCGTAGCCGATCCGTATGCTTTTGAGAAATTTTCTTTCATGAGATATGTTGAATTCGGGGGTACAAAGTGGAAGATAACCAACGTGGAAATACAGTATCCACGACTGATATTGAGTATAGGGGGCGTGTATAATGGCTAAAACAAGATATGATTTACATGAAATCTTGGTCAATATTCTCGGAAGCCGCAATGTATATTATCAGCCGCCCGAAAGCGTGAAAATGAGTTATCCTGCAATCGTATATTCTTTGAGCGAAATAAGAAATACGTTTGCGAACGACTCTGTTTACAATCAGAAACACGCTTATGAGATAACAGTTGTTGATAAAAACCCCGACAGTGAAATTGTAAAAAGAGTGTCTGAAATGCCGCAGTGCAGATTCAGCAGGCACTATAAATCCGAAAATCTGAATCACTACACATTTACATTATATTATTGAGGAGGACAAAAATTATGGCAGTACTTACTTGGGATGATATAGGTGAACGCTACTATGAAACAGGCGTGAGAAATGGTGTTCTTTATTTGCTTGACGCACAGGGGGCATACTCAACAGGCGTAGCTTGGAATGGTCTTACGGCAGTAAACGAAAGTCATGACGGCGGCGAACCGAATGCCCTGTATGCAGATGATATTAAATATCTCAACCTCATGTCAGCAGAGGACTTCAAGGCTACTATTGAGGCATATACATATCCAGATGAATTTGCGGAGTGTGACGGTTCGGCAGCACTTGCAACAGGCGTAATTATCGGTCAGCAGAAAAGAAAGGCTTTCGGTTTGTCATATCAGACAAGAATCGGCAACGACGTTGACCAGACCGACCTTGGCTATAAGATACATCTTGTATATGGCTGTATGGCGGCACCGACAGATAAGAGCTATGCAAGTATCAATGAATCGCCCGAAGCGATAACATTCTCATGGGAAGTATCGACTACCCCTGTAGACATTCCCGGGCATAAGCCGTCTGCAACTATCGTTATCGACAGCACCAAAGCCAATCCCAATAAACTTGAAACACTCAAAGGTATGCTTTACGGAACGGCAAATGCAAGTGCGAAACTTCCCACACCGCAGGAGATTATCGACCTCTTTACCACGCCCTGATAAAATTTGTGAAGGACACTCGTGTGAAATACATGGGTGTCCGTTTTTATTTGAAAGGAGAAATTCAAAATGCTGAAAAAGACAATTACTTATACCGACTATAACGGCACGGAAAGAACAGAGGATTTTTATTTTAATCTTTCCAAAGCGGAGGCTATGGAAATGGAAATGGGAACGTCTGGCGGTCTGACCGAAACTATTAAAAAGATCATAGCCGCACAGGACAACCCCTCTATCATCAAGATATTCAAGGACTTCATTCTCAAAGCGTATGGCGAAAAGTCACTTGACGGCAAGAGATTCATCAAGTCGAAAGAAATTTCCGAAGCCTTCTCTCAGACAGAGGCATATTCACAGCTTTTCATGGAACTTGCCACGAATGCGGACGCCGCTGCGGAATTCGTAAACGGCATTGTTCCGCAGGACGCAAAGAAATGATAACGATAACCATTCCCGAAAGAGAATACTGGGACGAGTCGAAAGAGGAATTCGTATATTCCAGAAAGCAGACTTTACAGCTTGAGCACTCTCTGGTATCTCTTTCAAAATGGGAATCGAAATACGGCAAGCCCTTTTTATCAAAAGAAGATAAGACATATGAAGAAACAGTGGATTATATCAAGTGCATGACGATCACGCAGAACGTGAGCGAAGAAGTGTATGCGAATCTCACAAGTGAGAATATTGCGGAGATAAAGGCGTATATAGAATCGCCCATGACGGCTACGCTTATAAATGACAGTAATGTCCGTAGCAGCAGTCGTGAACAGCCTACAGCGGAATTGATATATTACTGGATGATAGCGTCAAATATACCGTTCGAGTGTCAGAAATGGCACTTGAACAGGTTATTGACTTTGATAAGGGTATGCAGTATCAAGAATCAGCCGCCGAAAAAGAGGAGCCGAAGAGAAATTATGAGCAGAAATGCGGCTTTGAATGCGGCACGAAGAAAGAAATACAATACGAAAGGGTGATTTTTATGTTGAAACCGCTTGAACCACAACCTTTATACGCATATAAAGGTGCGACTTTTGAGGAAAGCATTGTTTTGCGGAATGCCCGTAAAGAGATAAGGCATCTCGAAAGCGGTGAAAAACTGATATTAGGAATACGTCCTCACTATTCGGATGTTTGCATTATACAAAGAATCTGGACTATTGACGATGAAATAAACAATGAATATCCCATAAACATCACGCCTGAAGAAATGGATATAGAACCCGATGAGTACCTGTACGATGTAAGTTTGCAAACCGCCGACGGAGATTTCTA
>CAMHPW010000272.1 GCA_946187095.1 uncultured Clostridia bacterium
AATTATATAATTGAATATTACATCATATCCTTCTTCTAAATAAGCAAGAATGTTATTATTACATATTTTTTGAAAAATATCTAGATGATTTCCGTCTTCCCATGGATAAACATAACCTCCAACAACTTGATTATATATGTCGTCTCCTTCAATTAAAGCAGACTTTGCTTTTGTTTCTGCTAATCTTTTAGAAACAGTACTTTTGCCAACACCAGCAGGTCCAGTAATTAAGTATAATGTATTCATTTAAATCAGCTCCTTGTTTTAATATTTCATGTAATATCTAGATTCTGTTTCTTCAATAATTTTAAATCCTAGTTTTTTGTATAAAGAAACAGCTTTTTCATTCTTTTTATAAACCCATAAATAAACTATGTTATTACCTTCTAAAATATTTTTTATTATATCTGTTCCTATACCTTTATTTCTATATTCTTCTTCAAGAAATAATTCATCTAATAGTATTCCATCATCCTTATTAGTTGTTAATACGCATCCAATGATACTATTATCAACAACAATATTAGAATAATCATTTAGCCGTCTTTCGACCAGCCTACATTTTCTAAATTTCCTTCCATTCTCGTCTGCCTGTACAAGTAATACGGATGATAGCCCTCACATACCAGTTTTTCTTCACAGTATCTCAGCATTTTTGCCGCAGGCACTTCTTTATCCGTATCAAGCGAATTTCCCTCCTGCGTCAGCCTTGATGACCGTTTCATCGCAAGCGTATGCACCGTTATACTTTCGGGCGATAATTCACATATCCTGTCCAGCGTATCTCTGAAACTCTCCGCCGTATCTGTCGGCAACCCTGCTATCAAGTCCATATTGATATGCCTGAATCCCACTTCTCTTGCCAATTTGTATGCGTTCAACGTCTGTTCGGAATTGTGCTTTCTGCCTATCACTTCCAGTACTTTGTCATTCAGCGTTTGCGGATTAATGCTTATCCTGTCCGCACCGCCTTTTAAGATAGCCGTCAGCTTGTCTTTATCAATCGTATCAGGTCTGCCTGCCTCAACCGTAAATTCCCTGCACGTTGTCATATCAAAATTTTCATTCACCGTGTTTATCAGCGTTGCAAGATGTTCCGCATTGAGCGTGGTAGGCGTTCCGCCGCCTATATAGACACTTTCCAACTGCAATTGACAGTCTTTTGCAATTTCCGCTGTATAAGCTATTTCCCTGCAAAGCAGCTCAAAATACGGTTCAATCAATTTCTGTGCCTTTTCAATACTCTGTGAAACAAATGAACAATACGAACACCTTGACGGACAAAACGGTATGGATATATACAAACTGAATGACCTCGGCTGACTCAATGCAAGAATCTTTCTTTCATATTCCTCCGTGACGGCACTTAAATTCGTCTTTTCGTCAGATACAAGCAACTCACTGATAAAATAATCCTTTGCATAGGATCTCCCGCCGCTTTCAGAAAGCCGTCTGAAAAGTTTTATCGGTCTGACACCCGTTAAAATGCCCCATGGCTGTTTTCTGCCTGTCACTCTCACAAGCACTTGATACAGGCATACTGCCATTTTTCTCTCAATATTCTTTGTGTCCGTATCTTTAAAGTGACAGCTTTCACTTTCTCCCGAAAATGCTGTATAAATTTCACCGTCTTTCACAGAAGAAATCACATCTTCCGCCGCTGTATCTTCGGGTATGCCCTGTATGACTGTTATTTTCTCATTCGGAAAAAACAATCTTACCAGATTTTCCGTTTCATAGTGAAACTCATGGTCGATATATATATTCATATAAGGTCTTCTCTCGTCATGTAAATATTATTTTTTCTCTCAAAATCAAGCGTTGTCACTCTGTCATGACCGCAGTATATGTGATAATTTCCTTCAAGTGCCGCCAATTTTTTCAATGAGCCTGCCATCTCTTTTTTATTGCCTGTCGGGAAATCCGTCCTGCCGATACAGCCCCTGAAAAGTGTATCTCCTGTGAAAATGCAGTCACCAAGCATATAGCATACGCCGCCTTTGGTATGGCCCGGCGTGGAAATGACTTTTATTTTATTTTCGCCAAAATCAAGTTCACTGCCGTCATCCACCAATATGTCAGCGTCAAAATGCTGAATCGTCATGCCGAACTGCCATGCTAAATTGAGATCATCTTCATTCGTGAAATGTGCATCTTCCCTGCCTATGACTATCTTTACCCATGGCATTTTCTTTTTCATTTCCGCTGTATATCCGATATGATCCAAATGTCCGTGTGTCAGCAAAATATATTTCACTTTCTCCGCACCGAATTCTTTGATTCTTCTCTCCAATTCCAAAGAATAATCGCCCGTATCGACTAAAAATGCCGCTTTTGCTTCATCATCGCTTACAAAATAGCAGTTTGCCTCTATCTCCCCGACAATGAATCTTTCTACTTTTATCATGCCAAATCCCTCGAATCTATGATAATGGTGACAGGTCCGTCATTGATGAGCGATACTTTCATATCCTCACCAAATATGCCCTTTTCCACTTTTTTGATACCGTTCTTTAACATACATTCACAAAAATATTCATACAATTCATTTGCCCTGTCGGGCTTTTCGGCATTGATGAAATTCGGTCTCCTACCCTTTCTGCAATCCGCTGAAAGAGTAAAATTCGATACTGCCAATACTTCGCCGTCAATATCCTGCAGCGACAAATTCATTTTATCATTTTCATCCGTGAATATCCGCAAAACCGATATTTTTGCACTCAGCTTTTCGGCATCTTTTTTCGTATCGCCGTTTTCTACGCCCAATAATATCAAAAAACCGTTGGCAATGCTGCCGACGGTCTCGCCGCCGACAGTTACCTTACATTCCGAAACTCTCTGTATGACTGCTTTCATGC
>CAMHPW010000273.1 GCA_946187095.1 uncultured Clostridia bacterium
ATTATAAAAGATGATAACATCATGAACGGAAACAATGACGGTATCAGTATTTTCGCAGAGTTATACAGCCCTTTGGATATCCCCTCTGCACAGGTCTGCGGAAAGAAAATCAATATCCCCAAAACTATCACTGATACAATACAGGCAATTATTCTTTTCAATCCGATCACCGCATTTCATCATAATTCACAATATACAGCATAATTATTGGACAGGACGGTGATTTATGCGTATGAAAAAAAATAAAGACTTGTCCGCACTTGCGGCAAATCTCAGCAGCGTTCACATGGAAGTGAACGGCAACCGTGAAGTCATTCTTGAAGGCAATCGGGGCGTTGTCGAATACAGTGAAAACTCCATTAAAATCAATACAGGCAAATATATTATCTCGTTTCAGGGACGGGGACTTCATATCAAATGCATGACTGACTGCGATATCGTCATTCACGGCTTTATCACTTCCATAGAATATATCATGTAAAGGTGAGAATATATGCTTGTATTTTTATTAAGATGGCTTTGGGGATGGACGGACTTTGAAGTGCATGACAGCTATCCCGAAAGATTTCTCAATATGGCTCATAAAAACGGCCTGCATATGTGGGATATGCAAAATGCTGACGGCATTTTCTCCGCAAAGGCTAAATCTTCCGATATCAAATATATCCGTCAGACTGCAGAAAAATCCATGTGTGATATACATATCCTGAATCATCACGGTTTTCTGCATACTTTCCAAAAATATAAAAATCGTTTCGGCTTGATTATCGGCTTTATCCTTTGGGGGATCGCTGTCAAATATCTCACGGGCTTTGTCTGGAATATCAATATCACCGTTCCGCCTATGATCAATGAATTTGAGATCCGTCAGGAACTCCGTGAACTCGGCTTTTATGAGGGGGCAAGGCTCGACAGCTTTGATACTGACAGGATCAAAAATGATATTTTTCTCAAAGATGACCGTATCAGTTGGATCACAATCAACATTGTCGGTACAGAGGCGGAAGTAAATGTCAGTCAGAATTCAGCCTTAAATCTCGACAATAAAAAGAAAATCCCTGCAAGCAACATCATTTCCGCCGCTGACGGTACTGTTACACGCATGGAAATCAAAAGCGGCTATTCCACTCTCAAAGTCGGTGACGGCATACACAAAGGTCAGCTTCTTGTCAGCGGTGCCAAAGAATATACGGACGGTTCATCTTCACTGTTCGACAGCAATGCATATATCTATGCCAAAACCTTCCGCACCGTTACCATTTCTATTCCGAAAAATTTTGAAACTCTCCGAACACAAGCCGATATCATCACCAAAAATGATATCCACATTATGGGAATTATCTTTCCTCTCACACTTCACGGAAATCCGCAGGGCGATTATATCAAACATACCGACAGGTATCAGCTTGATATTCTCGGTCACGGAATCCCTGTCTATATCCTTTCGGAAACTTGGCATAAATATCAAAAACAGCCTGTTCATCTCACCGACAAACAGGCTGAAACTCTCCTGAAAAATAAATTGCAGCTTTATGAACTTTTTATGATTTACTCCGCAAACAAGGCAACGATTTTAAACAAACATCTGACATTCTCCCAAAACAATACCCATTATATTTTAACAGCGGAATATGCCATTGAAGAAGATGTCGCACAAAAAAATATCATTCAAATCAAGGATATGTCAAATTCAGGCACATAATCCTTTTTAGCCGATGACAATTCCTGCACGAAACCGTCAAGCCCTGTTTCCTCAAAATATTCCAATACCTTTGCATACTCCCTTGATGTGATTTTTCGGTTGATTTCGGGGAATTTCTCCGCATTTCCCAAAGGCGTATACTGTGCCATCAGACTCACTAAAATTTCATCTCCGAAATTTTCTTTCAGCAAATCAAGCACCATAATAGAATTTTTCGTATTCTGCGGCAATATCAGATGCCGCACGGTCACACCCTTTTTCATCCTGCCGTCAGTGTCAAATTCGGGCTTGCCTGTCTGCCTTACCATTTCGGAAATCGCCTTCAGAGCAATTTCGGGATAATTTTCTGCATAGGAATATTTCTTTGCGACATCTCCTCTTGCATACTTCATATCAGGCAAATAAATATCCACTATCCCTTCAAGACGTTTCAGAGTTTCCACTTTTTCATAGCCGCCTGTATTGTAAACGATCGGGATTTTCGGCTTATACATCTCAAAGCACTCTATTATACTTTCAATATACGGTGTCGGGCTGACTAAATTGATATTATGCACTCCCATATCTTCCAACCGCCTGATATGCTCGGACAATTCTTTCACACTGATGATTTTCCCATAACCGCCTGTACTTATCTTTGCATTCTGACAGAACACGCATGACATGACACATCCCGAAAAAAATACCGCTCCCGAACCCCTTTCACCGCTGATACACGGTTCTTCCCAATAATGCGGGGCAATCCTTGCCACTTTCGGCAAAGTTCCCTGTCGGCAATAACCTTTTCCGCTTCCAAGGCTTCTTTCCGCTCCGCACTCCCTCGGACATAATCTGCATATCATAAAATCACCTTTCATCAAAAAGACACTGCACAATCCTGCACAGTGTCTTTTATATTATTCAAAGTCAATTCCCAGATCGGGCAAATTCTCTGACCTGTCGATAATAACCATATCCGCCGACATATCCATTACATCAACGGCTATTTTATAGGCTTTATAAACAATTTCGCATTTCTCGCCTATCTCTATGATAACATCAGGCTCAAACAGCTTTATCTCATCAAGAAGATTTTCACCTGTGCCGAAATAGCTTGTATGCTGTATATCCAGTTCATTCAGCTTTTTCTCGACAAGTTCGGCTCTGCCTATGAT
>CAMHPW010000274.1 GCA_946187095.1 uncultured Clostridia bacterium
AACAGAAAAGAAAGATAACCTCACGGTTATCGAAACCGTAAAGGCAGTTGCACCCTGTTATATTCCTGCGGCGGTGTCGGGCTTGATGACAGTAGCCTGTATCATGGGAGCAAGCGTTCTCAGTAAAAAACAGCAGGCAGCTATTGCAAGTGCCTATGCGTTGGTGAGTTCAAATTACAAAAGATATTCTGCAAAGTTAAAGGAACTCTACGGCGACGACGCTCACAAAAAGATATTGGAAAGTATCGCCGCTGAAGATGCAGAAAAGGTCGATATATGTTCCTATACATATTTTGACGGCGGTTCACTGGGCTTTGGCGATGTCGATGAGGAAACTATACTTTTCTATGAGCCGTATTCAAACAGATATTTCAAATCGACTTTATACGGTGTCTTGCAGGCAGAGTATCATATTAACCGTAATTTCGTGTTGGGTGCGGATATCACTCTGAATGATTTTTATTCATTCTTGGGTATCGAAAAAATAGACGGTTTCAACCTCATAGGCTGGTCAGGGGTTGACGGATATGAATGGATAGATTTCACAAATGTTCGTTCCGAACTTGAGGACGGTACACCCTATTATATTATTACACCCATGTTCGAGCCTGTGGACTATACGGAAGATATATGTTAGGGTTCGCAATTTTTTCATGTTCTCTAATGGAAAGGAGGTGCTTTTCATGAAAAAAGTAAAATTGATTGTTGACGTAATCGGTGCAGCGGCTATGCTCTTGACATTGATAGCAGGAGCATTGAGTGACAAGGCAGACGAGATGAAAACAGACATAAAACTCAAAGAAATGAAAGCAGAACTGAAATCCGAAATAAAAGACGAACTGAAAAATGAAAACAAAGAAGAGTCCTGAAATACGGACTCTTTGAGTTTTTCTCAAAAATTATATTTAAAGGAGAAATCACAAATGAGTAAAGAGAAATTTTCCAATGTTATCAAGGGACTGACCAGAGGGCTTAAAAAGCACAGTCCCGAAATTCTGACAGGTATCGGCATTGCAGGTATGATAGGAGCCGTCGTTATGGCAGTAAAGGCTACTCCCAAAGCCGTTGAACTGCTCGAAAACAAAAAAGATGAATTGAATGTCGATAAATTGTCGCCTGCCGAAACCGTCAAGACCGCATGGAAGTGTTATATTCCGACAGCAGTTACAGGCATTCTCGGAGCGGCTTGTATTATCGGTGCAAGTTCTGTCAATCATAAGAGAAATGCGGCACTCGCAGCGGCTTACGGGCTTACAGAAACGGCATTCAAGGAATACAAGGACAAAGTCGTTGAAGTCATAGGTGAAAAGAAAGAACAGACCGTTAAAGATGAGATTGCCAAAGATAAAATGACCGAAAATCCTGTGACCGAGGTCGAATCCACGGCTATCGTGGCTACAGGTTACGGCGATACCCTCTGCTATGAAACACTTTCGGGCAGATATTTTTATTCCGATATCGAAAAAATCAGGGCAGCCGAAAACCGTGCAAATAAAGCTATGCTTCAGTTTGATTATATTTCTTTAAACGAATTTTATGATGAACTCGATTTAGGTCATACGGGTATAGGCGATTCTATCGGTTGGGGTGTTGCTCATACGGGGCTTATCAATCTTAATTTCAGCAGTCAGCTCACCAATAACGGCACGCCTTGTCTTGTCATCGGATACGATAACATTCCTGTGTACAACTTCGACGATTAGTTCGCAAATTTTGCATATGCTTTAATGGAGATAAATCCAAAATTATATTTTAAAAGGAGCAGATTGAAATGAGTGAAATCTTGACAAACGAAAATGTTGTTGAAACGGCTGAAGAGGTTATCGAAAAGGTTGATTCCTGTAAGGGCATTAAAATTGCGGCAGGCGTCGGCGGTGCAGTGATTTTGGGCGTGATTGCCTATAAATTCATCGTTAAGCCGATGATCGCCAAGGTCAAAACTAAAAAGGACGGCATGATTGATACTCAGGCTGAAACGACAGGCGAAACGGATTCCGATTCAGAAGAAGCAGACGAATAACATATTTTGGAAACTCGAACGAGGGGGAGTGCCTTAAACGGCACTTTCCCTTTATATTTTTGCAAGGAGGCTGAAAATGAACGATTTTAAACCCAATTCCAACAAGTCTAAAGAGCTTGCCAAAAAAGTCCTCAACGGCACTGTAAAGAAAAAAGGCGAAATCTCAAAACTTGTTGATATTTTCATCACAAAAGACATCGACAGCGTAAAAGACTATGTTGTGCATGATATTCTTATCCCCGAAGTCAAAAAAATCATCGAGGATATTGTCGTCAACAGTGTCGGCATGATCCTTCACGGCAATGATTCTGTGCAGAGGAGAAAACCGTCAAGTGATAATTCCTACAGGAATTATTATGATAAAAAAGACCGTCCCCAGAAAAACAGGTCGGCACGCTGCTATGAAGAGGCTACATTCAATACAAGAACCGAGGCTAATGAAGTCATTGACCGCATGGACGAGCTTATCGACAGATACGGTTTTGTCAGAATGTCGGAATTTAACGAGCTGGCAGGTATTACAGGCAATTACACTGATACAAAATACGGCTGGACGGATATCCGCAATGCAAACGTCATCCGCACCAGAGAGGGCTATTATATTATTAAACTCCCACGTGCCATGCCTATCAATTCATAATTAAGAATGCACAATGCATAATTCATTTGCAGTTTTCGGAATAATTATGCATTGTGCATTGAAAAGAGGTGTATATGAAAGGATATTATTAATTTAGGTGGATGCGAGAGTTTATTAAAACGAGAAAATAACATTCAAAATGCTCAAGCATTAATTATTTTAAAATATGAAAAATTAACAGGAGTTGCAAG
>CAMHPW010000275.1 GCA_946187095.1 uncultured Clostridia bacterium
TGAAAAGTTCTCCATAAACGTTCGATGCGTCCTTTTGCACAAGGATTCATAGTAGAAATAATATCCGTTCCTATATGCTCTAACATATTGGCAAAACGGGTATTTTTTATTTGCTTTCCTTCTAATTCTTCTTCTAAAGTTAATTCTTTTTTTGTAGACTTAAATACTGTTCTATAGTCTGTATATAAACGTTCTGGTATACCATAATTTTCAATAGTTTCCTTTAAAATCATTTGATATCCAAAGGTAGTTTCTTCATTTTGAAAGAAACAGGAAGTAACTCTACCTGTGGAATCATCAATACCTCCATGAAGATAATAGTAATTAGAATCACCATAAAACCATTTGTGTTTAGAGGCATCTACTTGAATTAATTCTCCTGCATTTTCACGTCTTTCTCTTGGTGGATGAGTATTTTTCTTTTTAACTTTATACTTATGAGGAGATTCGATACCTTTAGAAGTTAAGAGAACATATATAAAAGAATCAGATACTTTTATTTTATGATAATCTTCCAAAGCATCATTGAAGTGATAGAAATTCCAACCATTATATTCTTCAATGTAAAGCCTTACAATTTCATCTTTGAGCTTCTTTGAATATCCTTTTCCGTTAGGTTTGCCTCTAGATTTATGTGGAATAGAATATATTCCATTTTTAAGATAGCCTTTTTTCTTTCGATATAATTGTCTTTCTGATAAACCAGTTAATCTTATTGCATCATTCATAGAAATTTTTTTTGAAATAAGTTTTACCATAATGTCATTAGTTCTTTGTTCTTTCATAGTTAATGTAATCCTTTCATTATTCATATTGATTACTCCTTTCTCAAGGAGCATATTATACTACATACTGACATTTTCAAAAAACGATACAACATGACATTGACAAGGAACAGAAAGAAACTTCTTCAAGCAAAAATATTGTAGAAGTGCTTTTGCAGAAAATTGAAGATACAAAGACAGAAATAAAATTGCTTAATCGTCAGCGTGTAAATGACATTAAGAAAAGACCTGAAAGAGAAGATATGATTTCGGAAGTGTATGACGAACAGATTGACGATTTGTTACAGCAGATAGAGGGCTTTCAGAATCAGATACAGCTCGCAACGGATAAGCATAATGCCATTGTCAACATGAACAGAACGGCTAAAACCGTCATGGAAATATTTGATACGATACTGAATAAAGAGTCGCTTTCCAAGATTGATGTAGATTTTATCGTTGACAGGATAGACGTTTATAAAAAGCACATTGATATAAAGCTGAAATCGGATATAGATGCCCTGCTGAAAACAGGCATTCCCGCCGAATTGCAGACAGAGGAAACTGCCGTAAATTTTGATTCGGACACTGAGAAATCCGAAAATCTCACGCCATTCGCCAAAGTGAAAACAAGTAAAGGCGAAATTCTCAGTGTCAATATTATCAGTGAGGGCGATCCGTTGGAAATTTACACTGATACAAACGGAGAAGTCATTTTCAAAAAATACTCTCCTATCGGGGAATTGTCGAGCTTTGCCGAGCAGTATGCGGAAGTTCTCGGCAAAATCTCAAAATGTCCCATTCTGATCAGTGACAATGATCATATTATTGCCGCTGCAGGCATATCCAGAAAAGAAGTGCTTGAAAGACGTATTTCCGCCATGCTTGAAGAATACATTGAAAAACGTAAAAGTTTCTGTGCAGGAAAAGACAATGAAAATGCATTGATGCCCGTTGAAGGTGTTGAAAAAAGTGCCGCTGTCATGTACCCGATCATCTCGGCAGGAGATGTGACGGGTTCCGTTATCATGCTTTTCAGTGAAGATAAAAGTATGCCTACAGAAACAGAAAATAAACTGATACAGACTGCTGCGGCATTCCTTGCCAAGCAAACAGAGGACTGATATAACAGGGATCATTTTTGCAGTTTTACTTTATAAAATTCTATTAAAGAAAAATACAGAGAAAAACAGGTACGTTTTGCTCTGTATTTTTTTCGGCTTGACTTGCCCTGAAAAGTGTGTTATCATTTCTTCAAAATAGTATTCGTGTGCGTGTCGGTTCGCTGATAATCTGAAAAAATTGGAATGATAATATGGATTTTAAAACTTATGTTCAGAGCGTTGTTGCTTCTTACGTTGAGAAACAGAATAAAAACATTATTTTTATCAAGCACTATAATACACTTGATATCACCAAAGACGAGATACTTGCAAAGGTCGCCAAGACGGATGACAAGGTATTTTTGTATCATGAGTATGCCATGCACGATATGCACAGTTCCTATGCTCCTTTTTTGCAGTGGATAGGTCAGTGCTATGACAGATATTATAAAGACACTGTCACTGTCGAGGATTTCCTGCGGAAATGCGGTGTATACTCCATGCATATCGAGACACTGGCGAGTCTGATACGGAAGGATTTCTGCTCCCGCAAAGAAGATGTCATGTATTTTGAAATACAGTATGAAACATACAGAATGATGAGAAATATACTCGGGATACTGGAATATATCTCAAAGGAACATCATCTCATACTGATCATTTCAAAGCTTCATCTTGCACCGTACAGCACCATCAGACTTCTGAAAGCCATTATCGACCAGTCCATCGGGATACACGCCGTCCTGATGTACAATGATGAATTTATCATCACGGATTATAAAAAACAGGTATGGAATGATCTTCTTCACTCCGTTTCCAATCAGGATCTTCAGCTGGAATGGGGCAAGCTGGACACGCAGAGAACAATGGACGTACAGGATGAATTCTGGTTCAATAAAGAAGATAAAAATATGTATCTTCTCAGGCTGAGAAATATGTATTATACA
>CAMHPW010000276.1 GCA_946187095.1 uncultured Clostridia bacterium
AAAAACAGCTCTTGCTGTGATATATCCCGAAAAGTCAGGCAGTATCACTCACACTTCGGAGGGACATTCCGACAGCGGCAAATATATTCTCTTTGCCGAAACTTCCCTGCTTGAAAATGCACAATACGGTGATATCATCTCTGACGGCACGAATCAATATATGCTGATTCGGGCAGATACATATTCATGCAAATGCGGCTCTTATGCAAAAGCCTGCATGAAAATTTTTACAGACGGGAGTGTTGTTTCTTCATGAACAGCTTTATTGATGAAATTTATAACCTTGCATTGAGTGACAGCGTTTTTGAAAACTGCAGGCTCATGAAAGCCAATGACTTTGAAAAGCTCAATTTTCCTGTGCAGCCTGTCATCTCATTCGACTCGGAAAAATATGACAGAATGAATTTTCTTTTGGGCTATGATATCGTGGAATCCGCTGATGAAAAAGCTGTTATCACTGTTGTTACAGATGAGAAAAAGGGCGGTGCATTCTGTGAGGAACTGGCAAAAAATATCTGTATCAGGCTCATTGAACTTGACGAGGGCAGAAATATCATTTCCGTTGCGGTTGACAGATGTGTCTTTGATAAGAATATTCTTGCTTATAAAATAAAAATAACTTTCGGCTTGCGTGAGATCGTCTTGAAGGGGGAGGGGTGATGTTTTGGAAGAATTGAAAACCGTTTGCGGCAGAGATGTCAGAATATTCATCAACGGCAGACAGCTTTTGCAGGCTGAAAATGCCGAAGTCCGTGAGATCCTGCATATACACAAGATCCGCTCCTGCTTTTTGAACAGCGATTTTGCACATATCAAAGGCAGATCAGAATATAAAGCGGTTTTTTCCAATCTCGTATTTATTCAGCCCTTTGAAAACTGCAATTTCCATGACCTTGAAAATTTCACTGTCGAAATGGAATTTGATGATACAAAAATTACTCTTTCAAATTGCCTTTGGAATGACTTTGCACTCACGGCGGACAAGGAAAAATTCCGTGAACATATCACCCTGACCGCTCTCGATATGGAGGTGGAAAATATCCATGAATGAAAATTTCAATGATGAATTGTCCGTTCTGACGGATATTTCCGATATGATTGAATACGATATGCTGAGATATGACAAGACTATTTCCGTAGAGGAGGAATCCTATGAAAACTGACGGCAAAATGAGCTATAAGAATTTTATTTTCCCCGTGAATCCCTATGTCATACACATTTCACATCAGAGAAATGTCACAGAACATAAAATTCCTTTTGAGCAGAATATCATTTCCGACATGGGCGAAAATGCCCGAATCATTACAGGCGAGGGTGAATTTTTCGGCACGGACTGTATCAGTGACTTTCACAGGCTCGAAAATGTCTTTCACTCAAACGGCGGCGGAATGTTATACATTCCGTCACAAAAGCCTGTTTATGCCGTTTTCGATAAACTGGAGCTTATCGCACAGGATACCGAAAATGTCGTGAAATACACGTTCCGTTTTATCGAAAGTTTTGATAAAAATAAAAGCGACATTTCGGAAACGTGCATTTCCGACGGTGTGAAATGCCTGTGGGATTACGCCTATGAATACGGCATTGATATCGAAACGCTTGTCAAAGCAAATCCCGATATACTCCGTCCCGATATTTCCATTACTCACGGAAAGGCTGTGAATCTATGCTGAAATATATTTTGAAGGACATTCACGGAAATGAAACGGCACTCAAAAATCCGCTGAAAGTCAGCTTCGTATCCTCTTATGATGCCCCTGCCGACAGGCTGACAGCCGTTTTTGCCGTCAATGAAGCAATTCCGCCTTTGATGTCCGTTGAAGTCCTCAACAGAACGGAACGGATATTTTTCGGCTATGTCGATACGCAGACAGATGAACAGACCATAAACGGCATGATTTTGACGATCTCTGCAAGAAGTCAGGCTTGTGTATTGCTTGACAATGAGGCACTTCCTCAGACGTATTGCATGGTGTCAATGCTTGATTTGATGGAACGACATTTCAGTCCTCTGGGATTCACGAAATTCAAAGGCACTTCCAAAACCTTTGATGATGAATTTACTGTTTCAAAAGGCATGAGTGAATGGGCGGTCTTGTCTGAATTCTGCAAAAAATTCACAGGCACTTTACCAAAAATTGACTGTAACGGCATGATCGACATTTCGGGCGAAAATGACAGCAAAGCCGTTTATATCTCTTCAAGCCGCTGTATTGCAAAAAAGCATACGCTGAAAAGACATCTTCTCATATCCGAGATCATGGTGAGGGCGGAATCCGCAAACGGCTATATTATGCCGTTTAAAGATGATTTTGCCGATTCGCTCGGCATTAAAAAAAGACGTTATCTCAATGCAGTGGACAGTAAAAATTTATCGCCTTTGAGTGCAGGGAAGATTCTTGAAAATGCTGATAATCACTATGAACAGGTGATTCTTGATGTATCGGGGTGTGTTTTATGCACTGTCGGTACGGAACTCATTATTGATAATGAGGATAAAAAATATATTATCAAAGAAATACAGTATTCTCTCAGCGACAGCGGAGAACATACCAGAATTTATGCAGAGGTGAAGTATATTTGAAGATTTCAAAAGAAATATCGAACAAAAATAAAAATCTGACCTGCATTACGGGAAAAGTTGTTTCAAGTGCGGACAGGAGAATTGCAGCGGCATCTTCCGACGGTACGGCACAATTTTCCATTGTTGCCCCGAAAGGAATTGATTACGTTCCGCAAAAAAATGATGATTCCGTTGTGATAGCATCCGAAAATGAAAGACTGTGCATCGGCGTAAGACGTTCCGA
>CAMHPW010000277.1 GCA_946187095.1 uncultured Clostridia bacterium
AACATATTTTTATAACTTTTTATAACATTGTTTTAACTGTTAAAACCCTCTTTCATGATGCTCTTTGACGGATATACGGCTTTGCCGTCTTTTGTCGTAACGATTTTTGTTCCGCTGTAGGAAAGTTCACCTGAATCCATTGTTTCCAGAAAAGTCGCACATCTCAAAAGTGTCGACTTGCCCGAACCCGAAGGACCGAGTATGGATACAACTTCACCCTTTTCAACGGACATACTGATATCTTTCAAAACAGTCTTGCTGTCAAAACTCTTTTGCAGATTATTTATCTCAAGCAGTTTCATATATATTTCACCTCTTTATCGGTAGTAGTCAAGACGTTTTTCAATTCTGCCCATGACGAATGCTACCAGCATATTGAATACATAATAGAACAGTCCTGCGGCAAACAACGGCAATATACTCGTCTGAGCGGCTGCAATCTGTTTTGCTATCGTGAACATCTCTATGTAAGTAAGTACAAATGCCAGTGACGTATCTTTCACGAGAGTGATAATTTCATTCGTGACAGGCGGCAGAATATGCTTGACCATCTGCGGAAAGATGATTTTGCCGAAAGTCTGTGCTTTTGTATAGCCGAGTACAGAGGCAGCCTCTCTCTGACCGTTGGGAACGGACTGTATGCCTGCACGGAATATTTCTGCGAAATATGCCGCATAGTTCAGTGAAAAGCCTATGATAACGGCATAGAATCTGTAATCCGAACCCAATGAGATATTGAAGATATAATACGGTGCAAAGAATACGACGATCAACTGCAGCATGAGAGGCGTTCCACGCATGATAGAGATATAAATTCTTGCCACCCACTGAAGCACTTTCAGCTTTGACATTCTGATGAATGTGAGAAGCAGTCCCAGCGGCATGGAGAATAACAGTGTAAGGAAGAAGATCAGAAGAGTAGCTCCTACACCTTCCATCAACTGTGCCATGATCTGACCGAAATTGAGCTTGTCTTTTGTGTACGGTGAATCTGCAGGAGAAGCATCTCTTTCATCCAGATATATCACTCTTTCCAATCCCCATTTTGCAGCGATCTCTTCAAATACACCTTCTCTTTTCATTTTGAAAAGAGTATTAGACTTCCTCGGAAACTGCTTTTTTGATTTACAAATGTGTGTAAAGATGTGATTCTTAAACTTCGTGACATCATCAATTTTGATGAAAAGTTTTAGTTTCCGAGGAGGTCTATTCTGTATGGTATCTTTCAATTCTGTATTGCCCTTTTTGAAACCGATACCGTATTTTTCGCTTGCCAATTTTTCATCAAGCATTACGAAGCTGTCTCCACGGGAACTGATCTGATAATTGGCAACGCCGATATCCAAACATACAGCATCGACCATGCCGCTGTCGAGATTCAGAAATGCACTGTTGTAATCACTCACCTGCTGCAAGTCTTTGAAAGACTTTGCAAGGGCTTTGTTTTCTTCCGTTGCATCTTCACCTGTGAACGCCGCCAATGCAGAGGAATCCGCCTGCACGACTACTACTTTATCTTTCAAATCTGAAAGTGTTTTGATAGCCGAACCTTTCTTTACGACTACGACCTGTGAATTGTCAACATAGGGGACAGACCATGTATATTCATTTTCACGTCCGTCAATGGTGAAGCCGTTCCAGATACAGTCGATCGAACCGCTGTTCAGTTCCTTGTCTTTCAGATCCCAGTCGATAGGCTGTTTTTTAAGAGTCCAGCCTTTTCTGTTACAGACTTCCTGTGCCAAGTCCAAGTCGAATCCGACATATTCGCCGTTTGTGTCTTTATAGCCGTAAGGCGGAAATTCTGCGTCAAATCCGACTATGAAAACCGGTTTTTCTTCCACCATCATTGCATTGACCTGTGTATACGCCATGCCAAATATCATGGATATCACAAGCAGCATTCCCAATGCAAAATGCAGGTGTTTTTTTGAATTTTTTTTCAGCATTTCACTGTTCCTTTCATTGTTTATTTTTTTAACTATAAATGAGCAAATTTGAAAGTTGCACAAAAAACGTCTATGCGGCTGTCGCCGCAGGCGGTGGTGGAGAGGTCGGAAACTTGCCAATATTTATTCAGTTTCACAAAATTTCAGAAATTTGCTCATTTATAGTTTTTAAGCAAATAGCCGCATTATCTCCGTGATAATGCTTTATCACTCTAAAATAATAACATTATTATCTGTCAGTGTCAATAAAATTTCGACAAAATACTTGAAAAACTTATTATATTTGTTATAATGATTAAGTAAAAAAATATTTTTAAGGGGGTATATCCTTTGGAAAAACTTTTTAAACTCAAGGAAAACGGCACTAACGTCAGAACCGAACTGATTGCCGGCTTGACAACTTTCTTATCCATGGCTTATATACTTGCAGTCAATCCGAGTATCCTTTCGGCTGCCGGTATGCCGTCAGAGGCAATTTTTGCTGCAACCGCCATTTCGGCATTTTTTGCCACTCTTATCATGGCGTTTTTTGCTAATTATCCCGTTGTACTCGCTTCCGGCATGGGACTCAATGCCTATTTTGCATTCTCGGTCGTTCCTCAGCTCGCCCAACAGGGAATCACTGACGGCTGGAAAGTCGCTCTGACCGCTATTCTCTTTGAAGGCATTGTTTTCATTATCCTGTCGATCTTCAAATTCAGGGAAACACTTGTCAATAAAGTGCCCAGAAATCTCAAACTCGGCATTTCCGCAGGTATCGGCTTGTTTATCGTTATCGTCGGTCTGAAAGGGGCAAATGTCATAGCAGACGATGCCTCTACTTTGGTAACTCTCGGAAATCTCGGTTCAC
>CAMHPW010000278.1 GCA_946187095.1 uncultured Clostridia bacterium
CACGCACGAACAATTTACCATTGCGGATGACATAGCACTGCCCTGACTGCCCCGAAAGTCGCATCTTGACAATATCACGTTCCATATCTTCACAATTCTTCAGTACGCCAAATGTGACATAGACATCATGAGTGATGATATCATCATTAAGTTCCTCAAAAATATAATATTTTGCCTCCTGGTCTTTCGGCTTGATTTCTTTATATGATACCAAATAATAATCCACACTGTAGGATTCGATTTCCATTCTCGGTCTTATGATATCACGAACAATCATTCCGCCGGTGAATAAAAGCGTAACGCACATGATAGGGATAAATATTTTCTTTTCGAGTTTCGTATCAATGAACCAACTCCATATCATCAGTCCTGCGGCAATGGCAAACGGTATCAGTGCCCAAATGCTTTTATAGGAATTTTCCATTAAGTAGGAATCATGTTCTCCATAGGCATCGATACATTCAATGGCAATCCAGCTTGCCGCCGCAAATCCCATGAAAAGTACAACGTGTCGATTGACGATATCCTTTTTTTCATCTGCAAGGCTGATATTTTTGATAATAAAGGATGACAGTGCAAGACCTGCCACACCTCCCAGTACATGATAAAATCGGCTCAATATCTCAACAAACGGAACCGCTATGAAAAAATTCACACTCCAGAATATAATGGCAAAGCATATCGCCATCGGTACAGCCATCAGTAAAATTAAAATAAACGCCTTCTTTTTCAAAGCATTCAAATCATGTTTGGGAACAAACTCCACTCTTGCATTTTCATCAAGATATGTCTGAGTCGTTTCTGCATAGCCCCTGTAAAATTCATTTTCATTATTAACAGGTTCCTTGTCCATTCAAAATCCCCCTTATTTTGCCAAAACGCTGTTCCCCTGAGCGTCTATCGCAACAACGGCAGGAAAATCTTCCACTTCAAATCGATAGATCGCCTCTGTTCCCAGATCTTCGTATGCAAGTACTTCCACTTTTTTGATACTCTTTGATATCAAAGCCGCCGCACCGCCGATCGCCGCAAAATAGACAACATTGTTTTTTATCATGGAATCAATGACTTCCTGATTTCTTGCCCCTTTTCCTATCATGCCTTTGAGTCCCCTGTCAAGAAGTGCAGGCGTATATTTATCCATTCTGTAGCTTGAAGTAGGTCCTGCCGGTCCTACAGCATGACCGGGTTTCGCCGGTGCCGGTCCCACATAATATATCACTTCACCCCTGATATTCACAGGCAATTCTTCATTTTTTTCAATCAGTTCATACAATCTCTTATGGGCAGCATCTCTGCCCGTTATCATGGCACCCGATATCAGAACACTGTCACCTGCTTTGAGTTCTTTTATAATATCATCTGTCAGCGGTAAATTTATCTTTTTCATACTATGCACCTCTCAAATTTCTGTTTCCTTGTGTCTTGCGGCATGACAGCATATATTCACCGCTACAGGCATTCCTGCGATATGTGTCGGGAATGTTTCTATATTCACGCCGATTGCCGTATTGATTCCGCCAAGTCCTGCAGGTCCGAATCCCATTTTGTTTATCTCCGTTAAAAGTTCATCTTCCAATGCGGCATATCTTTCATCAGGATTTTTTGTATCAATAGGTCTTAAAGTGGCTTTTTTGGCAAGCATAGCAGCCTTTTCAAACGTACCGCCTATGCCGACACCCACAACAACAGGCGGACACGGATTCGGTCCCGCATATTTCACGGTGTCCAAAATAAATTTCTTCACGCCCTCAATGCCTGCCGATGGAGTCAGCATTTTTATTGCCGACATATTTTCACTTCCGAAACCCTTACAGCCTGCCAGAATTTTGATTTTATCCCCATGCACAATGCTTGTATAAATAATGGCAGGAGTATTATCCTTCGTATTCACACGGTCAAAAACAGGATCGCTTACAACGGATTTTCTCAGGTAGCCGTCAATATAGGCACGCCTGACACCCTCCTGAACGGCTTCTTCAAAACTGCCGTTTTCGATCACGACTTTATCACCGTATTCCACAAACAAAACTGCCATGCCCGTATCCTGACAAATCGGCACTTCTTCCTCCGCCGCTATTTTGTGATTTTCAATCAACTGTGCCAGCACATTTTTGCCTGTAGGCGAAGTTTCCGTTTCTTCTGCCTTTTTAAGTGCCGTCAGAATGTCCTCACCGATAAAATAATTCATATCCATAAACAGCTTTTTCACCGTATCGGTAATGACAGATGAATTGATTTTTCTGATTTCCATAATAAAATCTTCCTCCCTGTAATTTTTACACCTCTATTATAAAAAAAATCTTTTTTTATTGCAATGGTATTTTGACAAATTTACAATAATATTATATAATTGGTTTTACAGAGTGGAGAGTGGAAAAGCTTTAGGTGTTCATTGGGATTCAACTGATAATGGTGCTAATATCCATCAATGGACTCTCAATGGTAAAACTAGTGAAGAATGGATATGTACAGATATGGGTGATGGCTACAAATTTACAAATGTAAATGCAAATAAATGCCTGGATGTTTATAATTTATCTAAAGAAAATGGAGGAAATATTGTCCTTTGGCAAGATACTGGAGTTTCAAACCAACGTTGGGAAATCCAAAATGCTTCTGATGGATACGTTTATATAAAAAGTGTATTTAGTGGTTTATATCTTGATGTTGAAAAGAAATCTATGGATGATGGAGGTAATGTTATCCAATATAGCTTTAATGGCAATGGTAACCAACAATGGAAATTAGTCCCAGCATAATTTTCAAATTTAAAATTGATTTAAATTTGATTTAAAT
>CAMHPW010000279.1 GCA_946187095.1 uncultured Clostridia bacterium
CAAAGAGTTATCATAATATACGGAATATTAAAGAGGGGAGTTTTACCAATGAATCATTTAAAGAAAATCATAGCTGCACTGCTTTGCAGTGTGGTGATATCCGCACCGATGGCAGCTATGAACGCACAAGCTGCAACATTTGCAGAAATCAATGTGGATAAAGTATTTATCAATCAGAAAACGGAATATACCTGTACACTTGCTTCCAATGTCATGATGCTCAGGAGAGCAGCGATACTTCTGGGCGATCCGAACTGGATGAATATTACAGAAGATAAGTGCCGTTATGACAGCAGTGTGAGCAGCGGTATGTGGGCAGGCGGAATGGTATGGGATTACGTTTTCTATGGAACGACCAAAAACGTGACGGTATCCAATCCGAGAGTGGATCGGCTCACCAGTGATACGAGCAGGAGCGGCAGAAAGAAGCTGTTTATTCAGATACTGAAGGATCATCCCGAAGGAGTGGTCATTTACAGCTACAGCAATCCCATGCACGCCATCCTGCTGACAGATTATGATGCCGACACGGATACATTTTATTGTTCCGATCCCAATATAGGAACACCGACCAAAAGAGTGCCAATGTCACAGTCGAATGTGAATATCTATAATGTGACATCTGTCTGGTGGATCGTAAGCCCTGAACTGCATTTTACAAAAGGCTCGACTTCAACGAGCAGTACAGTCAGGGAACAGACAATATCCGATCTGAATGAGACATGGAAGGTGACGGATGAGGCAGGTTTGCGTCTCAGGGAGAATCACGGAACGCAGTATGAGCAGATCGGCTATGTCCCGTACGGCTCAGTCGTGAAGGTGACCAAGAGACGCATCAGCGGCGGCTACAATTGGGGATATGTGAATTACAAGTCACAGAACGGCTGGATTGCCCTTGACTATGCGACTAAAATAGAGGACAGCAAGCCCGAAGTCAAAGAGGAACCCAAAAACGAAGTGCAGACGAAATCGGAAGATACGCACAATGTCTTTGATAATGTGTCTTCAGTCAGTGCGGAGGAAATTGTTCTGGGGGAGAAGATCACATTCAGGGGAGCAGCCGAAAACGGTACAGCACCGTATACATATGCTTATTATTATAAGAGGTCATACAGTAATACGTGGACAACGGTGAAGAATTTCAGTGACAGCAGGTCGGAAACGGTCGAGCCGCTGACAGCAACGGCATATGATGTCTGTGTCAAGATAAAGGATGCCAACGGCAATCTGGAAAAGAAATACATGACATTCAGTGTCAGGAAGCCTTTGACGAACAAGTCATCTGCCGTGAACAGTGCCGCCTATCTGGGAGATGAGATCAGTCTGAAGGGCAAGGCATCGGGCGGTATCGGTGCATATCAGTATGCATATTACTATAAGAAGAATGAGGAAACAGGCTGGGTTAAGCTGAAGGATTTCTCTGATGATACAGAAGCGTCATTCAAGCCCTCCAAAGCGACGACTTATAATATATGCATCGAGGTCAGGGATGAAAAAGGTCATGTTGAAAAAGTCTATAAAGATGTCGTTGTACGTCCGAAGCTCGTCAATAATGCGAAGATATCATCAACCCGTGTCAAAGTGGGAGAGAATATCAGAATGACAGCGGCAGCATCGGGCGGTGAAGGCGGTTATCAGTATGCATTCTACTACAAGAGAGCAGAAAATGACAACTGGGTAACGGCAAAGGATTTCGGTGAAGATACTGTTGCGGAATTCAGACCGCTGGCGGCTACTACTTATGAAATATGTGTGAAAGTCCGTGATTTCTACGGCAAAGTCGAAAAGAAATATTTCACGGTCACGGTAACGAAGTAAAAAAAGAACTCTCCGCATTGTGCAGACAGTGCGGAGATATTTTTATATATGAATGTTGAAGATGCGGGCAGCGTTTTTGTACATGATTTTTTTATAATCTTCTTCCGAAACCATGTTCTTGAATTCGTTGAAATACTGCTGATACAGAGAACGGTCACCTGTCCTGTTGCAGAAATAGGTATCTTTGCCGTCAACGGGATTGTCGCTGCCGAAAACGATTTTTTCCGCCCCTGCCGTCCGAATGAGTTTCAGAGTGCTTTGGACGGGCACCCATGTCGTATCGCCATAGAGATTCGGCAATTCCGAAATCAATTTGATTGCTTCACTGTTATCCGTACCAAGCCCCATGTGAACCATCACAAAATTCGTTTCGGGATATTTTTTCGCCATATTGTAAACACGTCTGCATGACGCACAATCCGAACCGCCCGTATGAGAAACGACGGGCAGATGAAAATGTTCGGCAAGTTCAATGAATGCTTCGGACTGTCTGGAATCAAACGGGATATTGGAATGGAACGGGTGAAATTTAAACGCTTTGATATATTTCCTGTTTTCTTCAACGGCTTTGCAAAGGGCACTGTCGGCTTTTTCGCTGAAAGGTCTTACCCATACGGCAGCACTGATCCTGTCGGGGAATTTCTTTGCAAAATTCACGGCTTCTTCCAGACATTCGATTTGCGAATGAAGATATTCGGGGGGAACGGGATTCAAATGATGGTCAAATTCGGCGGCATTCAGACAGGAAACAATGCTGTGGGAGATGCCGTATTTTTCCATGGAACAGATAATATATTTTTCGGGCATATCAAAACCGAGCATATTTCCTATATGGGTATGAGTATCGATAATCATGGCAAATTCTCCTTATTTTCTTCGGAAATGAGATTGTTGAGTTCCTCAAGGAAAGAGTGGATATCCTGATTTGTTGTTGAGGATGTATTTGTTGGATTATTTATTTCTATATTTTTA
>CAMHPW010000280.1 GCA_946187095.1 uncultured Clostridia bacterium
GCTTGGCTGCACGGAGCAAAAGCTGGTGTGAATAATAAACAGGGGCAGGCATGAGGCTAGGGGTTTCGTTACAGGCAAAGCCAAACATCATTCCCTGGTCTCCGGCTCCCTGCTGTCCCTTGTATTCTTCAAGACCGGTTCCATCTACACCCTGGCTAATATCTTCCGACTGGGCATGCAGACGGTTCATAAATTCAAAGGTTTTGTAATCAAGGCCCTTTTCTTCGCTGTCGGAATGGATGGCAAGACAGTCCATAGCACCCTGAAGAATGACGGGTTCATCGGAATCCTTGAATTGTTCACCAATCTGATTGGCAGGAATATTGACGGTAAAGCGATATTCTTTTTCGACACGTTCGGCGGAAGTAATAAATTTGTAAGTCTGACTTTGGATAAAGCGGTTGATATCGGCTTTGCCGATAACGGAGAACTGTTCGGGAGATATCCTGCCGACAGCAAGCAGACGCTGTTTTTCATCAAGGGGATTTTCGGCAAGTTTGGAGAAATCGGCATATTGCAAGAAAGTGTGCATGGCAGTACCCTTTTCGGCACTTGATAATTTACCTTCAAAGGCGAATGACGGCTTGGCAAGGATAATATCATCGTTTTGGCTGTGAGCAAGAGCGGAAGCAGATACTTTTGAAGGAATATCGGTTCTTGCCTGATTTGGATAAGTTTGAGCAAAGCGTTTTTCAAGGAATTTCATAAAATCGCCGTCGGACTGAATGAGAGTAGTTTCATCATCGGCGGATTCCGTTTCGGTATCGGGAGAATAGGAAGTTTTGATATATGTCCATTTTGAAGCGGTGGGTATGGGGATAATGTCGTCAGCCCCCGCATCTTCACGGAGTTTTGCCATATCGGGGTGAGCCAATGCACACATCAGCATCCATTCCCCAAGGGTTTTGGCATTGCCGACACAATGTTCATCAATTTTGCCGTCATTGATTTTGACAAGTGCGGCGATTTCATTGAGTTTTTTATCAAAACCATTGTCGGCTGTCGAGCCGAACGATACAACGGAAATGAGTTTTTCTTTGGCACGAGTCATGGCAACATAAAGAATACGCATGGCTTCACTGAGTTCTTCACGGTCGGCAATTTGCTTAATGACATTTCTTTGCAGGGTGTTGTATTTGAACATAGTTTGTGTTTCGGTCATTCTCATGCCGAAGCCGTATTTTTTATGGCAGTATACATCGGGGGGAGTAGTATTGCCTTTCATATTCATTCCTGCCATGATACAGACAGGGAATTCAAGACCTTTGGAGTGATGGATACTGATGATCTTAACGGCATTTTCAGGTTCGGCATCGGTTGCGGGGATTTCCGTTTCACTTTCCTCAAGGTATGCGACATGACGGACAAAATCGGAAAGACCGCCTTTTGAATTGCCTTCGTATTCCCTGAGAAAGCTCATGAATTTACGGATATTTTTGACTCTCACAGAGCCGTTGGGCATGGCATGGATAACGGAGATATAGCCTGTTTTGCGGAAAAAAGTTTCGGCAAGTTCACTGACGCTTGAAGATACGGCGAGTTTTCTGAAATATTCCATAAAGCCGATGAAATTTTTGCATTTATCTTTGAGAGGATTTTCGGAGCCTGCACAGAGATATATTTTGGAATAGAGATGTTTTGGTTCAAAGGAAGATTTGATAAAAGCAAGGTCATCGGGCGTAAAAGCGAATATGGGTGAAATAAGTACGGCAAGCATGGGGATATCCAGAAGCCTGTTGTCAACGGTTTTAAGGAAAGAAAGGACAGCGTTGACTTCATAGCAGTCGAATAAATTATGGGGCTGGTCAACGTATGCAGGCACACCGCATTGATTGATCGTATCGGCATATTCCTGGGAATGCGTTTTGAGGAAACGCATGAGAATACAGAAATCGCTGTATTTCACATCACGCATAGCACCGTTTTCGGACACCTGAACGTGATTTTTAATCATGTCTTTAATGATTTTGGCGATATATTCCGCCTCTTTTTCATACTCGTTTTTATCGGAATCGGCACAGCTTGTATCAAGAAGATGAAATTCGGTATCGGAGAAATCCGAGGGAGGATAGACAGCACCTGCTGTTAATTTTTCATGTTCATTGTATTCGATCTCACCGACATATTTTGACATGATGGAACTGAAAACGAAATTCACGCTGTCAATGACATTTTCACGGCTTCTGAAATTCCTGTCGAGAATGATTTTGGCAGGGAATACAGGGGAATTTTTGTTATACAGAGTAGAGTTATCTCTTTTGTTTTTGAAGATTTCGGGCATAGCCTCTCTGAAACGGTAGATACTTTGCTTTACGTCACCGACAACAAAGATATTGGTTTCATTTTTGGAGATGTATCTGAAAATGGTATCCTGAATTTCATTGGTATCCTGAAATTCATCTATCATGATAACGTCATATTTCTGGGAAATGCTTTTGGCAAGTTCGGTTTTGTTGTTGGAAACAGGTTCTTTCAGGAGTTTAAGGGCAAGGTGTTCAAGGTCGGAGAAATCGAGGATACCTTTTTCTTTTTTCTTTTCGGCGAATTTGGCGGAAAATTCTTTTATAATACCGCACATGGACTGTACGGCAGGATATACCTGTTGTGTATCGGAAAGATAGACATTTTCGGAAATGCCGAAAACGGGTACAAGTTTATTTTGTATTTCGTTGTCGATATTGTCAAAAGCGATTCTGACGTTTTGAGCATCTTCATTGGAAACAGGATTTTTTTTGCTCATCTTTATCTGTAGATTTTTTATTATCTAAAAGCTCTATTAATT
>CAMHPW010000281.1 GCA_946187095.1 uncultured Clostridia bacterium
TCGCCGCCGACAGTTACCTTACATTCCGAAACTCTCTGTATGACTGCTTTCATGCCTTAATTCCTCTCTATCGAAACAATTCCGTGGATACCGCTCAGACGGCTTATTACCATCTTCAAGTGATTGATACCGTTCACCGTGATAGACACCTCTATATGTGCCATGTCATTTTTATATTCCCTTGAAGTCAGGGCGTGTATAAATATATGCATGGCGGAAAGCTGATTCGTGATATCCGCCAGAAGCCCTGTACGGTCTGCCGCCATGATCTGAAGCGTTGACTGGAATGTTTCATTGGCAATATGGTCTGCCCATTCCGCCTTTACCCAACGGTCAGGCTCATCTGCCTGTGAAATATCCTTCGGCACATTCGTACAAGTCCTCTTATGTATCGAAACTCCGTAACCTCTTGTGATAAAGCCGATAATTTCATCTCCGGGCAGGGGATTGCAGCACTTTGAATATTTTACAAGACAGTCATCTATGCCCTGAATATGCACACCGCTGCTGATCTTCTTCTTGACAGGCTCTGTGATCACAACAGGTGCAGGCTGTTCAGGTTCTGCATATTTCTTGAAATACTCCTCTTTGATCTTCGGCAGTATCCTCCACAACTGTACACCGCCATAACCGATGGATGCATAGAAATCCTCCAGATTATTGCAGTTCTGTCTGTGAATGATCTCCGCAAGGAAATCTTCCATTTCCTTTTCGGGTACACTGATACTCAATCTCCTGAATTCTGTTTCAAGCTGTGCCTTGCCCTCAATGATATTTTCATCACGTTTTTCACGCCTGAACCAGTTTCTTATTTTACTCCTGGCTTCACTTGTTCTGACAATATTCAGCCAATCCCTTTTCGGTCCTGCACCGCTCTCTTTTGTCGTGATGATCTCAACGATCTCACCGTTTTTCACTTTATACTCGATCGGTACGATCCTCTTATCGACCTTTGCACCGACCATCCTGTGACCGACTTCCGTATGGATCGCATAGGCAACATCTATCACTGTTGCACCATTCGGCAGGCTGATCACATCGCCTTTCGGCGTGAATATGAATACTTCTTCGGGAGCTAAATCCATTTTTATCGTTCTGACAATATCCGTGGAATCATTGTCACTCTGATTTTCAAGCATCTTTCTTATCCATGCAAGACGCTCATCAAGGGCATTTTTCTTTGTAATACCCTCTTTATATTTCCAGTGTGCCGCTATGCCGTATTCGGCGGTATAGTGCATTTCCCATGTTCTGATCTGTATTTCAAAGGGGATACCCTCTTTGCCGATCACTGTCGTATGCAGTGACTGATACATATTCGGCTTTGGTGTCGATATATAATCTTTAAACCTGTGCGGCAGAGGCTTGAACAGATCATGTACCACGCCCAAAACATTATAGCAGTCCGCAACGGTGTCAACGATAACCCTCACGGCAAAAATATCATAGATCTGATCCATTGTACGACTTTTCATATAGGTCTTTTTATAAATGCCGTGAATGCTCTTTACTCTGCCCTCAATATAGACATTGTGTATCTCGTCTTTCAGACGGTCATACAAAGTCTGCTTGATCTGTGCCACAAAGTTGATCCTGTCCTTGCTTTTAGCCTCCAACTGCTTTTCAATCTCGGCATATCCTACGGGATCGAGATATCGTATGGACAAATCCTCTAATTCTTCTTTGACTGCCCTGATACCCAATCTGTGAGCAATAGGGGCATACACTTCCATGACTTCAAGGGCTTTATCTCTCCTGTGCTGTTCCTTCATGCAGTCTATCGTTCTCATATTATGCAGTCTGTCCGCTAACTTGATGATAATCACCCTGATGTCATTCGACATGGCTATCAGCATTTTACGGATATTTTCCGCCTGCTGTTCCTCTCTCGATGAATACGGAATCTTACCCAATTTTGTCACGCCGTCAATCAGTCCCGCAATTTCCGAACCGAACATTTTCGTGATCTCTTCCAGTGTAACAGGCGTATCCTCCACAACGTCATGCATGAGTGCCGCTGCGATGGATTCCGAATCCATTCCCAATTCAGCCAATATACAGGCTACCGATGTGGGATGAAGAATATACGGTATGCCTGAAGCTCTGCGTTGGTCACCGTGCATTTTTTCCGCCAACTTATATGCTCGGTCAACCAATTCAAAATCATAGCTATGGTCACTCTTTTTCATCAGCTCGACCAATTCGTGATAATCCTGATAATACTTATGTGTGCTCTCCGACATGGCTTATATCCTCCTTTAATTTAATATATATCGGTGATGCCTGCAAATTTACCTTTACTTTTATGTCAACGACTGATATTTTCAGTCTGTCGAATTCCCTCTCATACTCTATGAGTCCTCTTTCATTCAGAATTTCAAGTATCATCAATAATTTGAATGCGTTGATCTCCGCATTGTGAATTTTATACAGCATGGAATCTATAAAATAATATTTCTTCTTCGTACTTAAAATATATTTATAAACGGCGGCAAAATTTTCTCTTGTAGGAAGTATTTTGATAATTTTCTCACTTAAAATGCCTCTCTTATATTTATCGTATTCCTGCAAAGAATACATGATCCTTTCATTTGCCACGCCCGATAATTTGATTTCCCTGACATTGAAAGAAATACTCTCCACGCCCTGATAGACATTCGTTTCAAGACATACCGCAAAATCAAGGATATCTCCCTCACTGTACGGGAATTCATCGACAGTTGTGAAAAACTTCATGATATTCAGCCTTGCATTGTTCCT
>CAMHPW010000282.1 GCA_946187095.1 uncultured Clostridia bacterium
AGAATAAAGAAGACAAAAAAGAGAAAAATGAAAATATTGAAAATATAAAAGAAGAGGAAAAGAAAGAAGAGGAAAAGAAAGAAGAGGATAAAAAAGAAGAGAATAATAAAGAAGAGGATAATAAAGAAGAAGAAAGAAAAGAAGAGGATAATAAAGAAGAGGAAAAAAAAGAAGAAGAAAGAAAAGAAGAGGATAATAAAGAAGAGGAAATTTATGAAATTTATGAGAATGATGCAAATGTTTGGAGGAATGTATGGATTTGGACCAGAAAGACCATTTTGCCCTCCACCTTCACCATTCGGAAACTCATTAGAAGTTCATCATTATATTCATTTTGGACCACCTTGCCCACCACCACCAATGGGAAGACCACCATTTTTCGGACCTGGACCAATGGGAATGGGAAGACCACCATTCTTTGGACCAATGGGACCACCACCCATGTTTAAGCCACCATGTGATAAAGGACCTTGTGATAAAAAACCTTGCGAAAAAGGACCATGTGAAAAAGGACCATGCGAAAAAGGACCTTGTGAATGGCCTTGCCTTAAACCACCATGTGAAGGGGAATATCCTTGTGGAGAACAAGGATGGGATGAAGAATCATGTGAAAGACCTCCTTTCCCTTGGGGTATGGGAAGAAGACATATGGGACCACCACCTTGTGGACCTTTTGGATTTGGACCTCATTTCGGATTTGGACCACATTTCGGATTCGGAGGACCTTGGGGCAGACCACCTTTTGGATTCGGTGGACCTTGGGGAAAACCACCATGTGAAGGATGGGGAAAACCACCTTGTTGTGGTAAAAAATGTGATGATAAAAAATGTGAGAAAAAAGAAGATGAAAAAATATTGGCGGATTCGCTGAAACTCATGCTGAAATCAAAGGGATATGAAACAGACGCTGTTTATGACGGTGAAACGGGTGAAGAATATGCCATGCTGAATGTGTATGATTTGATAATACTTGATGTCATGCTGCCCCGAAAAGACGGCTGTCAGGTGGCAAGGGCTTTGCGAAAAAGAAAAAATACCGTTCCGATTCTCATGCTTACGGCAAAATCCGATATAGAGGACAAAGTGCAGGGACTGAATTCGGGTGCGGATTACTATCTGACAAAGCCGTTTGACGCAAGGGAATTATTGGCTTGTGTCAATTCACTGTTACGCCGTCAGGGAACACAGGTCAATGAATTGGTGTTCGGGAATACAAGGCTTGACTTGGAAACGGCTGTTTTGTCATGCGGTGACAATGATATCAGGCTTTCTGCAAGGGAATTTGATGTCATGCGAATCCTCATGGTATCGGGAGAAAAGCATATATCAAAAGAATCTTTGCTTACAAAAGTATGGGGATATGATTCCAATGCAGTTGAAAATCATGTAGAGGCGTATGTGAGTTTTTTGCGTAAAAAGCTGATAAATATAGGCTCAAATGTACGCATAGAGGCTGTCCGCAGACTTGGCTATCATCTGGAGTGTGACAAATTATGCTGAAAAAATTGAGAATAAAATTTATTATTGTGATGATGTCGGTTGTGACGGTGCTGTTTCTGGTGATATTCGGATTCATCACGCAGATGACAAGGAAAAATATTGAGAGGGAAAGTATACAAATGATGCGTGCCCTTGCGATATCTCCTCAGCCGCCTGTTCCATTTGGCAAATCGGACAATGTCCCCGATAATATACGACTTCCGTTTTTTACCGTGACAATTTCGGAAAATGGAAATACCGTTGTTCACAATGCCGACAAATTCTCTTTTGATGACGAAACAATCAACAATTTTATGGATATTGTTTCACAAAGCGAAAGTCAGACAGGAATCATATCGGGATATGATTTACGCTTTATGAAAGCCGACAACGGCAGTACCGTTGTTTTTGCGGATATATCAAGCGAAAATGCCATGATAGGCGGATTGATAAGAAGTTCTGTTTTAATCGGTCTGATTGGATATACCATTATTTTTATCATCAGTATACTGCTGGCAAGATGGGTAACAAAGCCCGTTGAAAAAACATGGAACGAACAAAAACAGTTTATTGCAGATGCTTCGCATGAATTGAAAACACCTCTCACGGTCATCATGACAAATGCGGAAATGCTGGCAGACAGCAGTTATTCCGAAAGTGACAGGGAAAATTTTCAAAAAAATATCCTCTCCATGTCAAAACGCATGAGAGGACTTGTGGAAAGTCTTTTGGAGCTTGCCCGAATGGACAACCGAACAACAGAAATAGAAAAGCAGCAAACAGATATGAGCCGTCTTTTATCGGACTGCATATTGCTGTTTGAACCGCTTTTCTTTGAGAAAGGTATGGAATTATCCGTTGAAACGGAAGAGCATATACAGATTTACGGCAATAAGGAAAAACTTAAACAGGTATTGACGATTCTATTGGATAATGCCCTGAAATACTATGACTCTGCATACAGCGTAAATGTAAAACTGCAAATACAGCAGAATCAATGTGTATTCTCCATTTCGGGCAGGGGAGAACCGCTTTCCAAAGAGGACTGCCAAAAAATATTCAAGCGTTTTTACCGTGTTGACAAGGCACGTTCCGACAATCAAAGCTATGGCTTGGGATTATCTATTGCTGAAAGTATTGTCAATGAGCATAACGGCAGAATATGGGCTGAAAGTGACAGAGGATACAACAAATTTTTTGTTTCGCTGCCTTGTATGCACTGACTTCGGAGGTCGGGGACTTGCGAATATTGTGCAGTTTCACAAAGAATTCGG
>CAMHPW010000283.1 GCA_946187095.1 uncultured Clostridia bacterium
GAGTAACATCTTCATTTTTTTTGCCCTCTAAACTCCATTTTCTGTCATTATCGGGCAAGCCGAATTTGGAATAATTTCCTACATGGTCAATGATAACCGCTGTTTTATCCGGTTTGTATCTCATACATCTCATGGACTGCTGTATGTATAGAGTAAGGCTTTTTGTCGGTCTTAACAGAATCGCACATTCACAATCGGGAACGTCAAAGCCCTCTGAAATCAAATCTACGTTGCATAAAACTTTTATTTTGCCCTGTCGGAATCTTTCAATCAGCATATCTCTGGCTAATTTGGGAGTTTCACCGTCAATATGTGCCGCTGTAATGCCGTTTTCATTGAAATTTTCCATCATGGCTTTCGACATCTCGATTGACGGACAATAACATATCGTCTGCTTTCCGTCTGCAAGCTGTCTGTAATGCCCGATAACATCGCCGAAAACTCTTTTTGTAATCATCTTTTTACCGACATCATCGCCGTTATAATCACCGCCTGTTTCGTCAACGTCTTCACTTTCAATGTCAAACAGTTTTGGGGCATAGTACTCATACGGAGATAAATATTTATTCTCGATAAGCCACTTTGCACTTACGCCTACAATCAAATCATCATTCACATCACAAAGTCCACTGCCGTCAAGCCTCTCTGGTGTTGCCGTCACGCCGATTCTGTACGCATTCGGAAATGCTTTATATATCTTCATGTAGGAATTTGCCTTTGAATGATGGTTTTCATCGGTAATGATAAGGGACGGTGCAGGCATTTTATCCAAATGTCTGCAAACCGTCTGAACCATGCCTATCTGACACAATTCCATATCAACGCCCCAACGGCTGAATGTATTTCTTATTTGGTCGCATAACTCTTTCCGATGCACGATAAACAAAACTCTGTTGCCCTTTTCAGTCGTTCTTTTTGCCATTTCCGCAACGATGATGGATTTACCGCCGCCGCATGGAAGTACAATACATGGGGCTTTTTTGCCATGCTTATATGAATTTCTGACATTTTGTATTAAATCAATCTGATATTCACGAAGTTGCATTTTGCATCATCTCTCTGTATTCCTTTGCATAGCAATCATAGCAGCACTTTTTATTCAGGTATTTCATGCTTGCTTCAATGATGTTCTGCACGCTTTTACCGTTCTTGGCAAGAATCGTTTTACCGCACGTTGCACATCTGTCGGGTTCAACGCCGTTATCAAGCCATTCTTTCAGCTGTCTGCCCAAATCGGGAGTTATCACTGCACCGAACCTGTCAAGAAATGTCGTATCTTTTGACGCTGTTGCAACGTGATTCCTTGTAATGTCCAAAACGATATCAAATTCATATTCGGTATCCTCACGCTGAATAGGTGCCAATCCCATTTTGACAGGCTGCATTTTGCCCTTTTCATTTTCCTGCATGGCATAATCCATTTTACTTCTCATGGTAACGATTGTGTGACAGTCTACTGCCAGAATCGAATTGACAAGGTCATTTTGTTCCTTGCCTGCCTCAAACCATGCCGTATAGGAATTTTTGCCTGATTGTTTGGAAATCTGTACTTTAATCCATAACTTTCGATAGATCAAGTAATATGTCTAAAAATTCCAGTAAACAAAGCAATATCTTATTTATCAATTACTTGCTTGATAAGTAATTAGCTTTTGCGAAAATTTGCTTTGCTACTAACAAAATTGCCTGTTATTACTTAAAACAATGAAAGTTATGGTTTAATATCCAAAATGCCGCCCGTATTGTTCCATGCATGAATGAAACTGTCGATAATCACAACGCCGTCACTTCCGACAGCCAAAGCCCCCTGCAAGACAAATTCTTTATATCTCATAGGTGAATAAGGCGGCTCAAAAGGTGCATACAGAAATTCACCTGTACCCAAGTCGGAACGGTCTGCATAAAATCTTGCCCTTTCATGTTCGGTATCAATCAAGGCAATTTTACTCCAATCCCCTGTAATGCCGTAGGCTATGTAGAGTGCTGAAAGTGTCTTTCCTGCACCCGATACGCCTGTTAAAGCCAATCTCAATTTAGCCTTTTTTCTTGTCACTGTTTCAAACATTTTTCCAATCTCCTTTTTTTAAAATCCAAATTTCTCATCAAAAATATCGAATATATCATCCATTTTCCAACGATAATCATTTACTTTTTTCTTTGCTTCCTTGATAGCTGAAGGATCGTTTATTTTTTCCAAAATATCTATGAGCATATCCATAGCAGTTGAAAGATTATTTACACAAGGTGAAAATATTGCATCTATCTCAACTACTTTCGCAGTTTTTTTGGTCATTTCCGTAAGCTGTTCTTCAAGTTCATTGATCTGATTCTGATATTCACGCCTGATTTTCTGCACTTCATTAACATGATTCTGGTCAGCCTCTGAAAGCTGTCTGTCCAACTGCTTGACAAGAGCTTTTGCGATTTTGCCTTCCTCATCTTCCTGAATCGCCACCTCAACGGGACGGCTTTCAAGGTCAGCAATTTTCTTTTCGGCATCGTCAAGCTGATGACGGAGGGAACGGTTATTTGACTTGACATTCAGCAGATCACTTTCCATACTGATTTTTGCAGAACGGATTTTGTCGTTATCGTCTTTGAGTTTGGCAATTTCGGCTTTGAGTTCACGGACACTTGTTTCTTCAAGGTTGACATTCTGCTGAATTTCTTCTTGCTGAACCTCCGAAAGAGAAGCCAACAGGGAAAGTTTTGTCATGCCTATTTTTGCAATCGATTGCAAATTTTGAG
>CAMHPW010000284.1 GCA_946187095.1 uncultured Clostridia bacterium
ATTAGGGTGACTGGAGTTCAGACGTGTGCTCTTCCGATCTTCTGGATTTATCTGCAGGACTTCTTCACATTTCCGATTGGCTTACCGATAGGCGTATTGTCATATTTTTTATCTATCTCAAACATCATGACCGCACCTGCCGATTCGGTCTGACCGTATGCGACCTGTATTTGATAATCTTCACTGTATGTATTGGAAACTCTTTCACTGCCCGTTGAAACGATTTTCAGGGAATTTCCTTTTGCACGGAAAACTTTCAGCATTTTCGGACTGATAAAACAGCGGTTTATCTGTTTTTCTTCGATGTAGTCGGCTAAAAGTTCGGGATCTCTCATAAATTCATACGGAATGAGATATGCTGTATTGGCACTGCACAACGGTGCAAAAGCCCCCTGCACAGACGCTACAAATGTAAACGGTGCACCGATCGCCGCACGGAATCCGACAGA
This sequence comes from uncultured Clostridia bacterium, assembly GCA_946187095.1. Classification (GTDB taxonomy): domain Bacteria; phylum Bacillota; class Clostridia; order Oscillospirales; family Acutalibacteraceae; genus UBA1213. Next base: position 450 of record CAMHPW010000284.1, read on the forward strand.
TGTATTGGCATATTCCATATAGCGAAAAACGGAATCCGTAATACTTCCGAAAGAGTGAAGTACACCTTTGGGCTTGCCCGTTGAACCTGATGTATATATCAGAATGGCGGGTGCGGAAAGGTCTGTTTCGATTTCGTCCGAAAGCGGTATTTCTTCATCTATGTGACGCAAAAAACGCTCGTCAATAACCGCCTTTGCCTTACAGTCGTTCTTGATATATTCAATTCTTTCGGGCGGATAGGTCGGTGACAGCGGTGCAAAGCCTGCTCCTGCAAGCCATACGCCGTACATTGCCGCAATATAATCTTTATTTCTCGGGAGCATTATCATCACAAACTCTTTCGGCTTGACACCCAGACGTATCAGTTTTGCGGCAATTTGGGCGGAACGTTCCCCTAACTGCCTGTATGTATATTGGTTATTTTCCCCCTGCTCAACTACCGCAAGGGTATCGGGATAATTTTGTATGGTTTCTTTCAGTTTCTTTACAATAGAATTCATAACTATCATTCCTTATTATTGATTGCCTGTGTAATGAAATTCAGAGCAATTTCATTGAATTCATCATTCGCAAGCACCATTTGTATGGCAAGCAGTTGACTTTTTGTAAATTTGGAAAGCAAATAATTTTCCTGTTCTTTTTTGGAAAGTTCTGCAAGTGCCTTGTCATCTTCGGGATTGATACCCCTGAATACACGCATAAGCCGTGTAAACCACATATTCCTGCAGTAATCGGAAAATTCCTTTTCAAAAATACTTTCCGCCTCTTTATCTCCTTTTATCAGCCTGTCATGCAGACGGCTTCTCTCGTCAAATGCGGAAAAATCCTGCTTTTCGTCATATTCACAGCCTTTTTCTGTACGCCTTACCAAATGCTTTTTGATATCAAAGCCGTTTTCACCGAACACAACTTCAAGCAATATGCCGCTTTGGGTAAATTCCGAAATATTCTTGCTGAGATTGAAACAGAAATTCCCCTGACCGTAAAGCAGATAGGAATTTTTATAGTATTCCTCAAATCCCATTGCATGAGTATGCTGTGAAATGATAATATCAGCCCCGTTGTCTGCCATTCTATGAAAACGCTGTCTTATCTTTGGCGTATTGAAATGCGTCATTTCGACACCGCCGTGATATAATACAACAAGATGATCACAGTTTTCTTTGAGTTCAGCAAGTTCCCGGCATACTCTGTATTCATCATAGCCGTTTGCACCTGCTTTATTTTTATACGGAGTATTGAAAGCAAATAATTCCGTCACGGTATACAGAGTGATTTTTTTGCCTTTCATATCAAGCGTAATATGGGATTTGATATTATCAATATTATCACCCGTTCCGAAAAAGTCTATGTGATATTTTTGGAGTGCATTACGCATTTCATTATGACCGACAGTGCCGAAATCCAATGTATGCGTATTGGCAAGCGTAACCGCCTTTATGCCAAGATCGGAAATGGCATTAAGCGTATCGGTGGGAGCTTTCACAATAGGCGGAAGTTTTTCGACAGGTATTCCCGTATCCGTCAGACACCCCTCCGGATTGCAGACACTGTAATCTGCCGACTGAAACATCTCACAGATCGTTTTACCGAAAATTTCCTCTTTTTTCCCCTGACGGAAAAGGTCAATATTATTTGCCGTAGGGAAAGTATCGCCTGCAAACAGAATTTTCAATTCACTCATAAATTATATCCTCTTGTACATGGGAGTTTTGCCGCCGTTGGCATTGTGAAGTAAAGGTTCTTCGCTGTAAGTGATATTGACATTTTCACAGCCTGCCTCTGCAAAATATACGGCAATATTTTTAGCCAATTCGCCGAGAACTTGTGATTTGTCATAGCCTGCCGCTGTCACTCCACGAATTTCCATGGAATTTTCATCTGTCTGCACAAACTGATACTGACACAAGCCTTTGCAGAATTTTGCTTTTACTTCCAGTCCCTTTGTACTGAAATTCTTTCCTCCGATAGTGAAACTTTCCCAGATTCTGCCACGAATCTCCATCACGGGCAAATCCGAACATTCAAATTTTTCTTCGAGAATCCTCACAGAATCACTGACATAATATCTTATAATCGGCTGTACGAAATTAGAAAGGTCTGTTACAAGAATACCCGATGAAAATTCATCACTGTTTTTCATAGGCTGATGGTTTTCATCAACAGGTTCTATGATAATCCAATCTTCATTGATGTGTAAATGAGGGCAATCGTGTGTCATGGCGATTTCTCCGCCCTCCGTCATGCAGTAATTGTTTAAAATCGGGCATTGGAAAACC
>CAMHPW010000285.1 GCA_946187095.1 uncultured Clostridia bacterium
ACCTGAAATGATACCAAAAATTTCAATATCCAGTATCTTTAAACAAACAAGCATAAGAACCGAATAGGCATTATTCAGAAAATGAACGATCATTGACGGTATCATTGAACCCGATATTTTGCGTATAAAGCCCAATAATAAGCCTACCGAAAATGCAAATACAATTCCCGAAAGCCCTGTATGCATCATGCCGAAAAACATGGATGATATCAGAATGGCAAAGCCGTCCCCGAAATCCGAAAGGCTGCCCATGACAAATCCCCTGAATGCGATTTCTTCACAAATGGCAGGTGCTACCGCTATGGCAAGCTGCATAAGCATTGTCGTATAGATATCCGTATTTTCTGCCGTGGGTATATCGCTGCCGGCAGGAATCGGCAAAAACATCGCAATCAGATTCAAAATGAAATTCACTGTCATACAACCGCTGAAACCAAACACAATAAGCAAGAAATTATCGAAAAAACCCGTCTTTTTCTCATACTTTTTGATACAGGATTTCATGCCGCCGCCGAATTTTGCACATATCAGTGAAATTCCCAATATGGCTATGACAGAAACTGCCGTCATTGAAAGCATATACAAAGTGTAATTCTCAGTCAGTCCCAATATACCCATGGCAAATGCCAATATCACATTGGCTGAAAATGCCGCTGTACAAAAAATCGAAATGATATCTGCACTTTTTTTCAGATTTTCTTTCTGCAAAAATCTTTCATCTGTAAAATTATCTATAAAGACCATCTCCTGTCATATTAAATTTGATGCCGCAAGCATAGCACCCAATTTTCCTGTATGGAAATTCAATGCTCCCTGCATCCATACGGCATACGGTTCTCTCAAAGGTGCGTCTGCCGATAATTCTATTGATGAACCAAGCGTAAATGCTCCTGCCGCCATGATGACTTTACTGTCATATCCGGGCATATCCCACGGCTCAGGCGTGACAAACGAATCGATCGGGGACGCTTTCTGTATGCCACGACAAAAATTAATCAGCCTTTCTTCATTTTCAAGCATTACTGCCTGTATGATATCCCCTCTGACTTCATTGTATCTCGGAGTAACTTGATATCCCAGAATTTCATATAAAGCAGATGTGAAAATTGCCGTTTTGACAGCCTCGCCCGTAACGTGCGGTGCATGGAATGCACCCATAAATAACTCTCTGTTATTGCCCAATGTACAGCCGATTTCCTTGCCTGTGCCTGGGGTTGTCAGCCTGTAACTGCAATCTTCCACTAATTTTCTCCTGCCTGCAATATAGCCGCCTGTGGGGGCTATTCCACCACCCGGATTTTTTATCAGCGAACCTGCCATCAGATCCACTCCCACTTGTGCAGGCGTAATTTTTTCCACAAATTCACCGTAACAGTTATCCAGCATGACAATACAATTCGGTGCCAATTCATGTGCCAACTTTGCAATTCTGCCTATCTCATTGACCGTTAAAGTCGGTCTTAACGAATATCCCCTTGAACGCTGTATGTATACCATTTTTGTATCAGGCTTGACGGCTTTTTTAATGCCTTCAAAATCCACTGTGCCGTCTTCCAACAAGTCGACCTGTTCATAGTGAATGCCAAACTCTTTCAATGAGCCTGAAGATTCGCCGTTGATTCCGATCACGCCCAGAAGTGTATCATACGGTGTACCCGTCACCGAAATCATGGTATCATTCGGTCTTAATACGCCGAATAATGCCACTGTCAATGTATGTGTACCGCTTGCAAAATTATGTCTGACAAGGGCATCTTCCGTATCAAAGACTTCCGCAAACACCCGGTCAAGTGCTTCTCTGCCCCTGTCGCCATAGCCGTAACCCGTTGAAGCTGTGAAACAGCTTTCACTTACTCGAGAGTGCTGAAACGCTTTCAGCATTTTATGCTGATTGTACTCTGTAATTTCATCTGTTATGTCAAGATACGGCTTGCATAATTCCATCGCCTTTTCGGACGCTTTCACAATTCTTTCATTGATCTCATAAAACGGTGTCATTTCTCTTTCCCCTTTTGATATAAAACTTTCCTTTATTCTCAAATCCCATTGATTTGTAAAAATCTTCATTTTCGCTTTCATCACGCATGATGAAAATTTCTTTTCCATCCAGCAAATGACAAAGGGCTTTCACACATTGACTGCCATAACCCGAATATCTGTAATCTTTATCAGTCGCAACTGCCCCTATCACTGCACACGTTTTCGACTGTGCAACGGTCATAGCCGCTGCAACCAATTTTTCACCCTCACGGATTCCCACGCATAAAGCAGTTTCATGCCGTATCTTATGCGACATATCCAATATGAAATCTTCATAACTTGGCACTTCAAACGTATCACTTTTACAGCTTTCCAGAAGCCTGTAAACCTCATTCAGATTCGGATTTATCTCCGCTTTGCAAGCCTGATTTGCAGACATTTTCTCCATAATAGTGCCGCTGTAACTGTCGGTGAAAATCTCCCTTTCGCAAAGTACGCTTGCAAATCCCGTCACTTTCAAAAACTCTTTCAGCTCGTCAAAATTTGTGTGAGCCGTTGCATAAACGGTCATATCTCCGTAAAATTTCGATACAGCCGTGACGGGCATTTCATTTTCATACTGCACCCAGAATTCCGCAAAATCATATTTTAATCCATAACTTTCCAGCAGACACGCTATTTTACACGCATAAATATTTTCTGCAACTATATATTTTTTAAATTTCATTGATTATCGCCTTCC
>CAMHPW010000286.1 GCA_946187095.1 uncultured Clostridia bacterium
TGTGTTTGTATTTTCAGACGGCGTGGAGGAGAGCTTTGACCGTTCGGGATTGTATAATTGCCTGTATTCGATAGACATATGGCTTGAAAAGGGCAAAGATATGGCATTGGAAAGTGTCAATGACCTGCTGCCGAAGATAAGCGAGGGCGGCAGCGGAGATGATGTCAGCATAGCGGCGGTTCTGGCAGCGGAAAAGGCACTTATGCCGCCGAAGAAAACGCCCGAACAGGTTGATGAATTAGTGAATGCGTATGCGGCTAAACTGGAACAGTGCGATGAAGACTTGGAAAATATCTATCACGAATTGGATGAACTCAATGCGGAATTGAAAGCGGCAAAGGGTAAAATTGCAGAGATAGAGGAAAAAATTGCCATGAAGCAGGCTGATGTTGAAGAATACGAAGATGCACAAAGCAAGGCTTACGAAAATATGGAAAAGGCTAAAAAATACAAGATTTCGGCAGAAAGATTCTGGCAGAAGAAATTTGAACAGTTGGGAATAGCAGTTGAGGAGTAAAAAACATTCGTCTGTACGAGATGTGCAGGCGAATATTTTTTTATGCGGAAATTGACAGTCAAAAAATACAATGCTATAATGATATATAATTATGAATTATGCATTATGAATTAAGAAAGCGTGATATGAATTGAATAAGAAATACAAGGCAATCATATATATCATTTTGTCGGCACTGAGTTTTTCATTCATGAATATGTTCGTGAGAATGGCGGGAGATATCCCTGCCTATGAGAAAAGCTTTTTCAGAAATGCCGTGGCACTTGTCTTTGCAACAGTTGTTCTGATAAAGAATAAACAGAGTTTCAAGTGGAAAGAGGGCAATTTGAAATATCTGCTTTTGCGGTCGTTTACGGGTTTGGTAGGAATCGTATGCAATTTTTATGCACTCGGTAAGATACCTCTTGCCGATGCATCGATACTGAATAAAATGTCGCCTTTTTTTGTGATAATCTTCTCGATACTTATATTAAAAGAAAAACTGACGTTTTTGCAGGGCATAGCGGTATTCACGGCATTTGTCGGAACACTGTTTGTGATCAAGCCGTCTTTTCAGAATATCGATTTGGTGCCGTCACTGATAGCACTTTTAGGCGGCATGGGTGCGGGATTCGCCTATACAATGGTGCGTATCCTCGGCAACAGAAAAGAAAACAGTTCACTGATCGTATTTTTCTTTTCGGCATTTTCCTGTATTGTCACATTCCCGTCATTCTTTATTAATTTTCAGCCGCTGGAATGGTGGCAGTTATTGCTGTTGCTGGGTGCAGGACTTGGTGCAACAGGCGGACAATTCGGAATCACGGCGGCATATTGCCTTGCACCTGCAAGGGAAATTTCCATATACGATTATTCGCAAATTATCTTTGTAACGCTGTTGGGCTTTGCCTTTTTGGGAGAGGTGCCTGATATCTACAGCTTTATCGGATATTTCCTGATATGTGCGATGGCACTTCTGATGTTCCTTTATAATAATAACAAGTGGATTTTCAAAAAGAAAAGTGATTGACAAGGCAGAAATTGGAATATATAATTAGTGTAAGTTTTGGAAAGGGAGTAATTCACGGGCATGGAACAAAAAAACATATCTTCGTCTGCAGAGAGATTTTCACCGACAGCAGACAGCGGATTGAGTGACAAACAGGTGGAAGAACGCAAAAAACAGGGGCTTTGCAACGGCAATACCAATATGCCCACCAAGAGTATCGGCAGGATATTTTTTGACAATATCGTGACGGTGTTCAATGTTTTGAATATCATTCTGGGACTGGCAGTATTCTATGTAGGTTCCTATAAGAATATGCTGTTTCTGGGAGTCATGTTTTTCAACACAACAATAGGTATTGTTCAGGAGATTAGGGCGAAGAAAACCATTGACAAATTGTCGATCGTATCGGCGACAAAGGCGAGTGCGATAAGAAACGGCAAAAAATGTCAAATCGCAATAGATGAGCTGGTGCTTGATGATGTGATAGAATTCTCACAGGGGAATCAGATACCCGTTGACTGCAAGGTGATTTCGGGCGAATGTGATGTGAATGAATCGCTTTTAACGGGAGAATCGGACGCTGTACACAAATGTATAGGGGACATGATGTTGTCGGGCAGCTTTGTCATCAGCGGAAAATGTCATGCACAGGTCGAGAAAGTCGGAAATGAAAGCTATGCCGCCAAAATTTCGGCTGAGGCGAAGTATGCGAAAAAAGTCAATTCCGAAATCATGTACACGCTGAACTGGATCATCAAGGCACTGACGGCAATTATATTGCCTTTGGCACTGATCATGTTCTGGCGGCAGTACAGTATACCGAGTACGTTATCGGGAAATATGGTGATGAACGTATTCGGCGGAGTAGATGCACATATACAGAAAGCGGTTGTCAATACGGTTGCGGCAGTCATCGGAATCATTCCCGAAGGCTTGATACTTTTGACAAGTACCGTTTTGGCAGTCAGTGTTATCAGATTGTCGAAAAGCAAGGTACTTGTGCAGGAACTGTATTGCATTGAAACGCTTGCAAGAGTAGATGTATTGTGTCTGGATAAAACGGGAACGATTACAGAGGGCTGTATGGAAGTGGCAGACATTGTGGTATATGCCGACAGGACGGAAAAGGAAATTCTGGAAGATATCATGTGTGGTCTGACGCATAATTTAGACGATACGAATGCGACGTTCATGGCATTGAAAGACCGATTCAAAG
>CAMHPW010000287.1 GCA_946187095.1 uncultured Clostridia bacterium
GATATGAAAGTATGAATTTGATTTTTGGCTAAATGTTTTCAGTTGAGAGTATAACAAACCTGCAGCCGTTACAGGCAACGTAACTTATTCTGCACAGTTCGATGAAACTATCAGAAGCTACACTGTTACATGGAAAGATACTGACGGCACTGTTATCAAAACAGACGAAAATGTCGAATACGGCACAATGCCCGAATTCGACGGCACTGTCCCCACAGCCCCCGAAGGCTATCATTTCACGGGATGGTCACCCGAAATTTCAGAAGTAACAGGTGATACGGAATACACGGCTGTATTTGCGGCATATTCCGAAAATCCACACATTGTTTCAGTCTTTATTGAAGGTTATGAAACACCGTTCCGTGTACAGACAGTGGCAGACGGAAACACCTTCGCCGATAACAGTTTCCATTCCATGTCCGTATCGCAAAAAGACAAATATTGGGAATTCCTCGGCTGGTACACGGAAAATGATGAAAAATATGATTTCAGCCAGCCTGTCACGACGAGAAAAAAGCAGACACTAATTTATATATTTTTTATATAATTATTAATATAATTAGTTATATAAAATATACGATAACTGTTTTCTCTGTAAGAGCATGACGGAAATTTCCCTAAAATGAAGAAAGTCTGATCAGCTTTGACAGTCTTTGCTACTAAATATGAATTTTTGATTAACTTTGGAAGAGTTTGCTTGACTTTGAAAGAACAGGTGATATGATAAAACTGTGAGGTGAATTTTCCATGCTGACACAGGAACGGTACAAGAACATTCTTGACATTCTCGGCGAAAGGGAAGCGGCTACTGTCGCTGAACTCGCTCAACTGATCGGCGTATCGGAATCTACGGTAAGGCGTGATCTGAATGCACTTGACAGTGAGGGCAGGCTGAGAAAGGTTTACGGCGGAGCAACTGCACTGAATAAAATAGAGGGTGCATTGGAAGAGGAGATCAAAGTAAGAGATGTGATGATGTCGGAGGAAAAAGAAATCATCGCAGGCTATGCAGTCACGCTGATCAACAATGACGATTTTATCTATATAGATTCAGGTACGACAACATCAAGGCTCATCGACCATATCGAAAATACCAAAGCCACTTTTGTGACAAACGGTATCGTTCATGCACAAAAGCTGCTCTCCAAGGGACTGAATGCCTATATGATCGGAGGAAAGATCAAAACTGTCACGGCATCCGTCGTAGGAGCGGACGGCATTAAAAATCTTGCCAAGTTCAATTTCACAAAGGCGTTTTTAGGCTCCAACGGCATCGATATCACGGCAGGCTTCACAACGCCTGACAGTGAAGAGGCGATCATGAAAGCCAAAGCCATCGAAAAGAGCTTTGTCACATTCGTGCTGGCTGACCACAACAAATTCCGAAAAGTATATCCCGTTACATTTGCAGAACTGCGAAAGTGCTGTATCATAACGGATAAACTCATATACAGCGGATTTTCCGACAAAACGATCATACGGGAGGTGAAGATATGATTTATACGCTGACACTCAATCCGTCTGTGGACTATGTAGTGCATCTTGACAGGTTTGTGAGCGGCATCACGAACCGTACAAAAAGTGAAGAATATTACATCGGCGGCAAAGGCATCAATGTTTCGTGCATCCTGTCGGAACTCGGCATTCAAAGCACTGCCCTCGGCTTCACGGCAGGCTTTACGGGGGAGGCCATCGAAAAAGGTCTGCGGGAGCAGGGAATATGTGCAGACTTTATCAGGCTCAGAAACGGCATCTCACGCATCAATATCAAAGTCAAGGCAGACAGGGAGAGTGAGATCAACTGTCAGGGACCGCATATCGAACAGGACGAGTTTGAAAGACTGCTTGCCATGACTGACGAGATCAAGGACGGTGACACTATTGTACTTGCAGGAAGCATCCCGAAAACCGTTGCAGACGATACCTATGAGAGAATACTCGAAAGACTCAAAACCAAAAATATCAGGATCATCGTTGATGCAACGAGAAAGCTTCTTGTCAACTGCCTGAAATACAAGCCGTTCCTGATCAAGCCCAACAAGCAGGAAATTTCGGAGATATTTTCCGCAAAGATCGAAAGTGAGGAAGATATCGAATCCTATGCGAAGGAACTCAAAAAAATGGGTGCAAGAAATGTGATCGTATCGCTCGGCGGAGAGGGTGCCGTACTTTTTGCGGAGGACGGAAATACCTATCAGACAGGAGTCGTCAGAGACAAAGTACTCAATACAGTCGGTTCGGGCGATTCCATGGTAGCGGGCTTTATTGCAGGCTATGAAAAAACAGGTGATTATGCTTATGCACTCAGACTCGGCACAGCCTGCGGAAATGCAACGGCTTTTTCGCCGGGGCTTGCCAAAAAAGAAAAAATCGATGAAGTATTCTCAAAAATCTGCGGTCAGCAATAAGACCATTGTACATTGAATAAAAGGGGGGCTTGTAACAGTTAAAACGATTTTATAAAAAGTTATAAAAATATGTTGACTTTTATAGTTTGGGGATATTATACTAAATCCAAAGGTGGTGAAAAGTGTGATAAAAACTATAAAAGTCATGTTGTGTCCCAATCAAAAGCAGAAAACAAAACTGTTTGAATGTGCGGGAACGGCAAGATTTATTTATAATTGGGTGCTTGATTACGAGCAGCTCAGTTATGAATGTGATAATGGTTTTGTCAGCGATTATGAATTGAGAAAAAGGCTGACGGAATTGA
>CAMHPW010000288.1 GCA_946187095.1 uncultured Clostridia bacterium
TAGGTCTGCGGGAAATTGGGGGAGATGAATATGAAGTTCATGTCTGTTGTCTTTTATATAGAGTTCGTCTGTCAATTTTGAATTGGCAAGCTCTTTTTCACAGTTTGCCAGATTCATGAATTTATATAAGAACCATTCGTCCATCATGGTGATCTGATGAATCTCATCAACGGAAATGCCTCTTTTGAGAGCCTCATAAATGCAGAAGATTCTTTCATCATCGCATACATAGAGTTTATCATGGATTTCGCTGTCGCTCATGGCTTCAAATTTCGGTGAAGAAAGGGTATCATGGTGAATTTCCGCACCTCTGACGGCTTTCATCATAGCCTGTTCAAATGAAGGTGCGATTGACATAACTTCGCCTGTTGCTTTCATCTGAGTGCCGAGCGTTCTCTTGGCATAGACGAATTTGTCGAAAGGCCATTTCGGGAATTTGACGACAACATAGTCAATGGTAGGCTCAAAGCAGGCGTAAGTTGTGCCTGTAACGGCATTTCTGATTTCATCAAGCGTATAGCCGATAGCCACTTTTGCAGCGACTTTTGCAATCGGATAGCCTGTTGCTTTTGACGCAAGGGCTGATGAACGTGATACACGGGGGTTAACTTCGATAACGGCATATTCAAAGCTTTCGGGTTCCAGTGCAAACTGACAGTTACAGCCGCCCTCTACGCCGAGAGCCTGAACGATATCAAGTGCAGCGGAACGCAGCATCTGATATTCTTTATCGGAAAGGGTGATAGCAGGTGCCACAACGATACTGTCGCCTGTATGAACGCCGACAGGATCGACATTTTCCATGGAACATACGGTAATGGCGTTGCCCTTGCTGTCACGGATAACTTCAAATTCAATTTCTTTCCAGCCTGAAACGCATTTTTCAACGAGTACCTGAGTGATAGGGGAGAGGGCAAGACCGTTGGAAGCGATTTCACGGAGTTCATCTTCATTGTTGACGATACCGCCGCCTGTACCGCCGAGCGTAAAGGCAGGACGGATAATAACAGGATAGCCGATCTTATTGGTGAATTCAACGGCTGATTCAACGTCAGTAACGACAGTTGAGGGGATAACAGGCTGTCCGATGGATTCCATTGTATCCTTGAACATCTGTCTGTCTTCGGCTTTGTCGATTGTTTCGGGTTTTGCACCGAGGAGTTTGACGTTGTGCTTTTTCAGGAAGCCCTCTTTGGCAAGCTGCATGGAGAGTGTCAGACCTGTCTGACCGCCGAGCGTGGAAAGAACAGCATCGGGCTTTTCCTTTTCAATGATTCTCTTGACGGTTTTCAGTGTAAGGGGTTCGATATAGACTTCATCAGCCATTGCTTTATCCGTCATAATAGTAGCAGGGTTGGAGTTGACGAGGATAACTTCAAGACCTTCTTCTTTCAAAGCACGGCAAGCCTGAGTGCCTGCATAGTCAAATTCGGCAGCCTGTCCGATTACGATAGGACCTGAACCGATTACGAGAACTCTTTTTATACTTTTATCTTTAGGCATTTTTGTTTTCCTCCATCATCTTTATAAATTTGTCAAAAAGGAAATTGGTGTCAAGCGGACCGCCGCAGGCTTCGGGATGGAACTGTACCGTGAATGCAGGCATATCTGTATAGGTGATACCCTCACAAGTGCCGTCATTGGCATTGACGAAACTTGCATACGCATTTTCGGGGAAAGAATCCATCAAAACTTCATAGCCGTGATTCTGGCTTGTGATGTAGACACGACCTGTTTTGGTGTCAACGGCAGGCTGATTTTCACCCCTGTGACCGTATTTGAGTTTTCTTGTCTGAATGCCCTGAGCGGCTGCAAAAAGCTGATGTCCAAGGCATATGCCAAAGGTTGGTATTTTTTCTTTTGAAAGAATTTTAAGCTGTTCGATAATTTCGGGATTGTCCTGAGGATCGCCCGGACCGTTGGAAAGCATGAGTCCATCGGGATTCATAGCTTTGATTTCTTCGGCTGAAGTGTAAGACGGCACAAGCGTGACATTACAGCCACGTTTCACGAGCTCACGGCGGATATTGAACTTTGCACCGAAGTCCATCATAACGACATTGTATTTGGCATTTTCGGCTTCAAAGACTTCTGTTTTATCTGTAGTAACGGCTTTTACGGCACCTGTGATTTTAAATTCTTTCAGGCTTTCCGCATCAGCTTTATCGGGTTTTGTGTAGGTTAATCTGGCATTCATAACACCGAATTCTCTGACAGTTTTGGTAAGGCAGCGTGTATCAATGCCGCAGATACCGGGAATGTCATTTTCTTTCAGATAGGTGTCAATAATGCCTTCGCAGCGGAAATTGGACGGCTTGTCGCACCACTCTCTTACAATGTAGGCTTTCAGAAACGGTTTTCTGCTTTCAAAATCGGAGCGGATCACGCCATAGTCACCCAGAAGCGGGAATGTCTGACAGACAAGCTGTCCGTAAAAACTGGGATCTGTAATGGTTTCGAGATAACCGCCCATACCTGTTGTGAACACAAGTTCTCCGACGATCTCTTTTTCCGCACCGAATGCAAAGCCTTCATAGATATCTCCGTTTTCCAAAATAAGATAGGCTTTTTTCTCCATAATTTTCGACCAATCCTTTCCTTAATCAATTAGCAGACGGCAACGAATGAATTACCGTTTGCCATATAATACAACCGGCAATTTTCAGCAGTGATCATTGCCGATTGAAAATCAATTTTCATAGGTACTCA
>CAMHPW010000289.1 GCA_946187095.1 uncultured Clostridia bacterium
TGGGATACACCTCAATACAGCTTTAGAATGGAGACATAAACTACACGAAGCAGTCGTGTGAGATCGTGAGGAAAAATCTGGAAATAACAGGCTTGTCAGAAAATGCTGTTGTGAAAAATACGGATACGCTGTCGTATATCACGGGTACGCCTGAAAAATTCGATATTGTATTTATGGATCCTCCCTACAGAACGGGGATACTCGCACAGACACTGGAGAAAATACCCAGAGTGATGAATAAAGGCGGCATGATCATATGTGAGCATCCCGCCGAAGAAAAAATGCCTGAAGAAACAGGCGGTTTTGTCTTGAAAAAAGAGTACAAATACGGTAAAATAATGATAAGTCTATATTCGCATAAGGAAGTGGAAGGAATATGAAAACAGCGATATGTCCGGGCAGTTTTGATCCCGTAACATTGGGGCATCTTGATATTATTAAGAGGGCATCCAAACTTTTCGACAAAGTCATTGTGGCAGTTTTATTGAATATGGATAAGAAGACATGGTTCACAATAGGGGAGAGAATAGACCTTTTGAAAAAGGCAACGGCAGATATACCGAATGTGGAGATAGCAGGTTTTGAGGGGCTGCTCGTTGATTTTGCAAGACAGAAGGAGGCCTGTGCCATTGTGAAGGGGTTGAGGGCTGTATCGGATTTCGAATATGAATTTCAGATGGCTCTCACGAACATGAAGCTGGATTCGGGTGTGGAAACGATGTTTCTGACAACGAGTTCGGAAAATATGTATTTGAGTTCAAGTATTGTCAAACAGGTGGGATTGCTTGGAGGAGATATCAAGCCGTTTGTCCCCGAATGTGTGCATGACGAAATCGTATCGAGAATCAAACAAAGGAGTAGATTGAGATGAAAATGGAAATGCTGATAGATGAATTGCAGGAGGTAGTGGACAGTGCATTTGCATTGCCGCTCAGCGGAGGAAAAATGGTAGTAAATGTGGAACGTCTCAAAGATATCATATCGGAGATGAAGGCGAATATCCCGCAGGAGATCAGACAGGCAAAGAATATCGTAGCTGACAGGACAAAAATATTGGCTGATGCCAAAAAAGAGGCAGAGGGGATCGTGCAGGCGGCAGAAACAAGGGTGAAAGAACTGACCGACAGACATGAGATAACGAGAAATGCCCAGCAGAGTGCGGATGATATTTTGAGCAAGGCGAATGAAGAAGCAGAGAAAATTCGCAGTGCGGCAAATGTGTATATAGAAAATATCATGAAAAAGGCGGATGACGGCTTGTCAGAAAACCTTGCTCAACTTCAGAAAACACGTCAGAATCTGATGGCACTTCAGAATAAGCAGCAGAAACGTACATCGAAAAAATAAACGTGCGTGGAGAAGTGATAGTATGAAAAAAGTATTGTCGGGAATATTATATGGGATACTTCTGGGATTTGCCGTATTGATGTTCATTGCGTGTATATATCTGATCATCAACACGGCTAAAAGGAATAACAGCAGTGATCCGGAAATAGATGTGTTGAAGATAGACGAAAATGTCGGAAATGACACTGCTGCATACAATGATATATCTGCGGAGGTATCATCCGAAAAGCCCTTCGGATATCCGGAAATCGATTTGAAGTATGCATACAGTATTCTTGACAGTGAAAATAAAAAGGGGTTGTATGACAGTATAGGCGAGAGTGTATATTCCATTTCGGAAGAAAAAGATGCCAACGGTCATTATCGCATAGCGAGACTGTATGTGGAGTCTGAACATATGTCTGAATTCGATATACGGGAGGTCATCAATGCGTATACATATGACAATCCCCATATATTCTGGCTGGAAAATTTATTTGGCTATGCCTATGCGGATGGCGATACGATAGTGGAATTTTATTCCGTACTTTCGGCAGATGAATGTGAGGACTGTATCAGACTTTTCAATAAGAAAATTGATGAGATGATGTCGTCTCTGGATTCGGGACTGTCGGAGTATGAAAGGGAAAAAATGCTGCATGACAAACTTTTGAGCGGATGCAGATATAAAACGGGTGTGGAAAGTTCCAAAGACGGCTGGCAGTATTTTTCGGCATACGGTGCATTGGTGACAGGGGAGGCTGTTTGTGAGGGATATGCCAAATCCATGCAGATACTTCTCTCCAAAGCGGGCATACCATGCCTGACTCTGAGAGGAGAAAGCAACGGTGTTTCTCATATGTGGAATGTCGTGGAATTGAACAATGAATGGTATCATCTCGATCCCACATGGGATGGCAATGACAGTGACGGCATTGTATATGAATATTTCAATCTCGACAGTGAGAATATCAGCAGAACACATAAAATCAATGCCGATATCAAAACGGTGTTGTCTGACGGTGACGGAGAGGTTCTGAATTCAAAATATAATTTTTTCGTTCCGCTGTGTACCTCCATGAATATGAATTATTATAATAAAGAGGGTATACTGATAGAAAAATTTGACAGTGAAACGGATTCCAGAGTGATCCGTGAGATGGTCGACAGGGTGAACAATAAGGAAAATTATTTACCCGTGAAATTCGGAAATGTCATGCAATATAGTGAGTATGTGAATATGATGTTTTATAGATCTCCGTATAAATATTATTATTATATAGACCATGCAAACAATATGCTTGATATAAAAATATCGAAAAGGAGTATATCTGTTCTGAAAAATGAAAAAAATTCG
>CAMHPW010000290.1 GCA_946187095.1 uncultured Clostridia bacterium
CCTTGAAGTCTATTCATACTTTCCTTCAAATACTCCTCAAATTCCTCATCAGAACAGGTCAGCAAATTCTGAGCTGTCCAAAGAAAGCGGGATTTACCAGTACCAAAAGCACCATGTACAAGCAGGTCATGCTTTGCAACATTACTGCCCCTTCTCAGCATATTGACAAGTGCTTTGAGAAAATCGATAAAGCCCTTGTGCGGATATGTATTTGACCATTTCAGTCCCTTGTCCTTTACGGATTCGGGATTTATCTCCGGATAGTATGATTCATCTATCGAAAAATACTGTGCATAATTTCGTACCTGCATAAATTATTCCTCCTCAAAAAGTTTCAGTACATCTGCCGAGCTGTGATAATCCCTCAAAGTTATCTTATCCAAATCATGCGTAAAAGTAACATTGATATAATCCTCATATTTTGCGGAAAGACCACGCAGCATAGGCTCCATATCATCTCCGTCAAGCCCGAATATTCTTGCAGGGCTGATACCTGCCGATTTTCTGCTCATATCAAGCAAAGACGAAAGCGAAAAACTCCACATTCCGCCATTTTCCTCCGCATACTTATACAGTGCATACAGCAGAACAAGCGGATTTGATATATTGCATTTTGTTCTTGTCAGGTACTCTGTCTTTCGGTCAACAACGCTATATGTACCAAATTTCAACTCTGTACCCATAGGTAAATCTACAAAACGCTTAAAAGATTTTCTTACCGAACTTGCTGCTTGTTTACTTAAATTATATTGAACAATAATTTCTTCAAGTTCCTTATGTTCAAATTTAACATTGATAGGCATATTATATACAAACCATCTTAACTGATAATTGTTATATACAAGATTCACAAATATAATTGCCCAAGAAACATCACTTTCTATACCTATGCTTTTTATAATATCAAAAAGTCCTGTGGTTTTATTATTTAATATCAATTCGGAATGTTTTAAAAAAACCTTAAATTTTTCGATTTGCATACTACCAAGTTTATTGTCAGATAAAAAATCGTTTCCTCTGTCAAAAAACTCTACAATCCATTCCATTTTTGGTGCATGGTCTGAAAATGAATTTAAACTGTCATCTTTTCTCATATTACTTCCTCCATAAAGTGGCAAATCCTTTGAATGATATAAAATACAACCACACTCTATATCGTGACAATTTTTGCAATGCCTGCAATCAACGATATGCAATCCATCTTCAAAAGAAATGCATCTGTATTTACAATTTGTTTCACAAGCACGACATTCCCCACAATAAGCTGATTTGTGAAACACCTGTTTAAAATATTTCATTTCTGTTTTATCAACATTTTCAGGAGCAGTCACAATATATCCATCATCAGTATTTTTAACGGAATATTCAAAAGATACTTCTCCTAATGTTTTTATCCATTCTTTCCAATCCGTAGATGGCTTTTTTACTTTAATCACTAATTTGCCATCTTTTATTTCATCGCTATAATGTGAGGGGTTATTTTTTAAATCCCTACCATTTTTTCTTTCAGTCCATCTATCTTCTGATATATAGCTCTCTATATCATCAACTTCAATATTTTCTTTCATTAAATCAATAAATTTATTGATTTCTTTACTATAACACGCATATCTGAAACTCTCAGATTTTCCTTTACTCAACGGACAAAATAAACACCCTGCCCTTGAATTGCCCTTTTTATAGGCTTCATTGACAATAAGATTATGAGCGTATATATACAGCCAGACCTCTGCCGATGTCCATTCAAGTATAGGATTATGCGAATACTGCCCTTTTTGTTTTTTGCCGTAATTTTCTTCATCATATCTGGAACGTGCCACGCTCTCATGCTTGCGTACACCCACAAATGCTAATCCAACATAATCACTTTTACCTGTTATTTCACGCATTTTTATAACTTGTGGAGTGGATTTATGTACAGTACAACACCAACGCAATACTCTTGACGGCGGTCCGAACAACTTCCAGCTTTCTTCGGGTTCAAAATGCGATGCCGCCCTGTAAAACTCTATGTTATTTTCAAGACAGTCTTGTTCTATTTTATCAATGGCAGCGTATGTATCGGGGAATTCCATCTTTGTATCACCGAAAATGACAACATAACTGCTGTCCGGCAAAGCCTTACGGCATATATCCAACACAACTATACTATCTTTTCCTCCCGAAAGAGCAACGTGAAATTTATCCACTTTGTTTTTGTATTTACGATATATCCCGTAAACCTTTTTTACGGTTATCTGTTCCATAACTTCCAACAGGTCATGATTTTTTCGTATCATCAATTCCATATCGACGGGCTGAAGTTCCGTACCCTCTGCAAGAACACTATGTTCATTGCCGTTTTCATCGGTTTCCGTCAATATCTGAACTTCGGGCATTGTATAAAGTGAACCGCCCTTTGTATTGAAAATATTTTTCCCACGATAATAATATCTGTGTGCCTCAGCCCACATATACGGAATATCCGTCTGAGAATCATAACGGTAATAGTTATTTATCCCCAAAAGGTCAAGTTCCTGTGCATATACCGGACGAGGCTCATTTGACATACCCGTAGGCTTGTCAATCAACAAAATCCCTCCGGATTCTTCATCATGTATATAATCAAACATTTTTTTTAATCACTCCGATTTTTCTCTTATTCTGTAAGCACCGGAAATAATACTGCTTACATCA
>CAMHPW010000291.1 GCA_946187095.1 uncultured Clostridia bacterium
TTCGAGATTTGTCTGTAACTTTTCGTCAACGGTCTGACGGACTTTTTCAAGCTGATTGCTATTGTCATTTCTCACGCTGTCAAGCTGTTTTTCCATCGTTGCACGGATATTGTCAAGTTTATTTTCCGTATTTTTTTCAAGAGTCGCAAAGCGGCTTTCCAACTGCTGTAACTGATTGGTAATATTTCTGCTCATGGATTTGAGTTCTTCACGCTGTGAACCGCCTATGATATCCAACTGTTTGCTTGCCTGTTCCTGATTCTGTGTTACCTGTCCGCTCAAAAAAGTCATATTTTCCTTGATGCTTGCAGACACTTCCTGTCTTAAAGCCGACTGCGAATCCCTGTTGTCCTTCTGCATGACTTCAAGCTGTGATTTCATGCCGTCAATGTCAGGCAGGGAAATGTCCTGCGGCTTGCCGAGTTTCATGATCACCACAACAAGCAATGCGATAATAATGATCCCGATAATGAGCAAAGCGATATCCATTGATAAGCCCTCCTTTATATGTAATAGTCATCGCCCTGTGTATAGGGGCTGTTGTCGATCATATCCTGCAGGGTGATACCGTCAAGATAATTGGTGATCACCTTATAGAGTCCCTTCCATACAGGAAGTGTAATACAGCCGTCTACCCTCTGACATTCATTGATATCCGTATCAAGACATGATACAGGAGCCAGACTGCCTTCTGTCAGACGAAGGATTTCCCCTACGGTATATTCATTCGGCTTTTTGGCAAGCATATAGCCGCCCTGATAGCCCCTGTTGGTCTTGAGCAAGCCCGATTTGCTCAAAAGAGAAACGATCTGTTCAAGATATTTTTTGGAAATATTCTCTCTTTCCGCAATATCTTTAAGGGAAACGTAAGTGCCGTTTCCGTTCATGGCAAGGTCAAGCAGCATTCTCAGGGCATATCTGCCCTTTGTCGAAATTTTCATAAAATTCACCCCACTATACATATTGCATTTCCGTCATGCAGAGTGATCTCCGCATGGTCGGATATGACTGAATTACTCGTGCCAAGCACAGTATCAACATGAATGATCCCCTCATCAAGAGGATATTCAAAGCCGCTGAGCGTCACCTTGCAGCTTTTGCACCCAAACGGAAATATCGAAAAAATATGTCCTTTCCTGTTTTCGACAGTTTCTTTCATGCCCTTTGTCATGGCAAAAACCGTATTTTCACTGTCAATAATTTTTGCACTGACGGCATTTTCCGCTGTATAAAGCAGCGTACAGAAATTGGCAAACGTATGGTCAAGCCGTCCGCCCGTCACGCCCAAAAGCAAAATAGCTTTGAATCCCATTTTCATACATTCTTTCACACAATACATGGTATCGGTATCATCTTTATGCACAGGCAATTTTATAATATCACAGTTCATATTTTCGGGAAATTCCGATGAATCGAAATCGCCTATGATCATATCGGGCTTGATTCCTGCCGCAAGGGCATATTGATAACCGCCGTCGGCACACAAGACAAAATCACTTTTACGGATATGATTTTTTATTATTTCAACATCACATACAGGTGACGCACCGATTATCACACATCTTTTCTTTTCCACTTTCAAAAACTCCACATAAAAATCAAAATTTTTTGGAAAGGGGTTCGGGGGATAACCTTTTTTTTAAAAAAGGTTTCCCCCGCCCTTTAATATTTTGGTATGGCCTTCACTTCATTGTACATGAACTGATAGCTTTCATGGCGTGACTTTGCTATTTTGCCGTCCCTGACTGCCTGCAATACGGCACAGCCCTTTTCAACGGTATGGGAACAGCCTGTAAATCTGCAGTTATATATATAATCATCAAATTCAGGAAAACAGTACTGTATTTTATCAAGCTCGACCACTTCATATCTTTCGATATCGACTGTCGAAAATCCGGGCGTATCGGCAACATAGCCGCCGTTTATTTTATACAGCTCACTGTGACGGGTAGTATGCCTGCCCCTGCCGAGTTTTTTGCTGATCTCGGCAGTCTGTATCTCGAATTCGGGAAAAAGCGAATTCAGCATGGAAGATTTTCCGACACCTGTATTTCCCGTGAATGCGGATATTTTATTTTCAAGCAGGGAAAGGATATTTTCCCTGCCTTCACCTGTTTTGATACTGTAGGAAAGGGCAGTGATACCCGAATTCCGATATATTTCAAGCAATTTCGAACAGTCACCCAGATCGGATTTTGTAAAGATGATGACCGGTTCGATCTCTTTGCTGACGGCAACCGCTGTAATTTTGTCAATAATTATCATATTCGGTGACGGTTCAGCCACTGATGACACAATAAAAAGCCTGTCGAGATTCGCAAGAGGAGGACGGATGATCGAATTCTTTCTTGGAAGTATCTCATCAACGGTACCCTTGCCGTCATTCGATATACTGATCTTCACCCTGTCGCCTACACAGGGACTGATACCCTTTTTTCTGAAAACGCCTCTTGCCTTGCATTCATATAGCATTTCAGCGGTTTCAACATAGTAGAAACCGCTGATAGCCTTAACGATCAAACCCGTTAAAATTTTATCCATTTTTTACCTCAGATTCCGAACAACACTTCATAGCCGTGTCTTACGTCTTCATAGCCCTGTCTGATATATCTGCGTACCACATTTTCGGCAGAAGGTTCTTCTTCAGAATGCTCTTCTTCAGAAT
>CAMHPW010000292.1 GCA_946187095.1 uncultured Clostridia bacterium
ACCCGTTCCCATACCGAACACGGAAGTTAAGCTCAATGGTGCCGAAGATACTTAGCTGGTGACGGCTCGGAAAAATAGGAAGATGCCAACATGAATAATCCTCCATAGCTCAGTCGGTAGAGCAACGGACTGTTAATCCGTGTGTCACTGGTTCGAGCCCAGTTGGGGGAGCCAGGATTGACCGTCGAGCATATCGGCGGTCAATTTCAAATATGGACCAATAGCTCAGTTGGTTAGAGCAACCGGCTCATAACCGGTTGGTCCGGGGTTCGAGTCCCTGTTGGTCCACCAGAACATATCAAAGTCGAACTATTGAAAGCGTGTTCAATGCTGAATAGTTCGGCTTTTTCTTTTTGCAGTAAATTGTATGTGATGATCAGCTTGTCATCATATACATACACCGAATTCACAAAACATTCTATCAGGTCTTTTCTGTATTCTTCCGTGAGTGCCGTATCTTCATCAGCTTTGAAACGTGTCAGCATATAGACAATCTGACTTTTGGAAAGTAACGGCTGCATGATTTCAAGCTCCGTTAATTCAAATTCCAACTTTGCCTTTTGTTCTTCCAGCTCATTCAGGCGTTGCTTTGTCGTTGAAGTGATAATTCCCTCTTCAATCGCTTTCATGATATTTGACAGCGATTTATTGACATTGGCAAGCTGTAATTTCAATATATTTCTTTCAGCTTGCTTGTCATGTTCCGCTGCCGAAATTTTTTCACAGCGGCTTGCAATCAAATCAATTATGTCATCTTGCAGGATATTTTTTACCGTCACATCAACGACAGTACTTTCAAGCCATTCCTTTGTTACGGGCTTGAAATCGCATGATTTGTGTCTTTTGCGTGCCGAACAAACGTAATAATAGTGCTTGTCACCTGTTTTACTCGTGCCGTAACCGCCTTGCAAGCCTGTACCGCAGTTTCCGCAATATGCCTTGCCCGTCAATAAATATTCTGTCTGCCTTGACGATGCAGGAGCTTGTTTATGCTTTTCTACAAGACTTTGCACTTTATTCCACAATTCGTCTGAAACAATACGGGGAATGACATTTTCCTGTCGATAATTCCCCAATTTATACACACCTATGTATTTTTCATTATGGAATATCTGAAAAAAATTGTTTTTATTCCATGATGTGCCACGAGCATTTTTTATACCCTTTTCATTGAGTTCCGCTGCAATTTCTTTTGCCTGTTTGCCGTCTGCAAAATCTGTGAATATCTTACGGACAATTTCAGCCTCTTTTTCGTCAATAACAAAATTCTTGTCACTGTCAATGCGATAACCAAAAGGACGGTTTCCGCCATAGGCTTTATGTTTTAAGGCTATCTCATGTATGCCACGCTTGATTTTCTGCGACAATTCGGCTGAATAGTATTCCGCCATGCCTTCAAGCAGACTTTCAAGAATAATGCCCTCGGGACCGTCGGGAATACTCTCTTTTGCATACAGCACCCGGACATCATTCTTTTTGAGTTTGGCTTTATAAATGGCACTGTCGTAACGGTTGCGGGCAAAACGGTCTGTCTTATAGACAATAACGAAATCAAAGGCTTTTTTGTCGCTGTCCTTTATCATCTGCTGAAAGGCGGTACGGTGTTCGGCGGAACGTCCGCTCAATGCCCTGTCGATATACTCTTTCACGATGGTTATATCATGCTTTTCGGCATAGGCATAGCATTCATGGAGCTGTCCCTCAATGCTCTGTTCGTTCTGCCTGTCGCATGAGTATCTTGCATAAATTACGACTTTCATACATATTTTTATTGTCCTGTCGGTGTAAAAAACGGCAGGGATTTTTTATATGCCAAAAATCAAAAACGCTATCAAAAACGATACAAATATCACGGGCAATACACACCCTGTATGTGCTGCTGCTCTTGGTCTTGGATTTGCAAGTTGAACGTTTACAACACTGTTTTCTTCTTCAAAACGTTTTTCTTGTTTGTATTTTATTTCAGCCTCTTTTTTAATGGTGTCGTGTAATTGCTTATAAATATTTTCAACATTTTCTTCACTGCCGTTAATCAGTGAAACAACAAGTCCTGACAAATCTTCGTTTGATATTATTTGTTTCGAAGCGTGAAACACATCAAATGTATTTATCAATTTTTGAAAAAGCTGATTATCTGACAATTCCAATTTATCAACTATATCTCTTATTATCGTTGTATCTATGCGGAAACTTGAATATATATCAGGCTCAAGCCTTATTATACTTTCACGGTCGAACAAATCGCCCGTTTTTAACTCAAGTGTTCTTTGGTAATCGGTTTGTAAACGTAAATATTCATTATAAGATGATGAGTTTACTTGATAATATATGGCTTCTGCCGATAACTTCAAAGCACTTGCTAATTGATTTTTTTCTTCCATAAGGAATTTAGCCATTATGTTTCTGTAAAAGATATATCCGCCATATCTGCCATTTTGAACATCTTTCATCGTTTCGGCAGACCTTTTATTCAGCTCACCCCATATCAAGTCCCTGTATTTGATATTGTGGTGTTCATGCATTTGCTTATTTACCCAGAAAATATCTATGCCTTGATTTATCAAATACCAATCAATTTGATTATGGAAGTACCCTACATACTCGTTATCCTTTAATTCCTGTTCTCCCAATGGTGTCAATTCAAAAACTCTGTTTGTAA
>CAMHPW010000293.1 GCA_946187095.1 uncultured Clostridia bacterium
GTATTCCAGTTGTATTTTTTCAAGTCAGCCATTAGTTTTCAACCTCCTTGCTTCTTGTGAGGTAAAGCTGTGTAAGAGCAATTGCCGCAACGATGATAAAGAATACAACGGCTTTTGCCTGACCGACACCCTGCCAGCCTACTCTGCCGTAGAACGTATTGTAGATATCGAGTGCCAGCATTTGCGTTTTATTGCCGGGAGCACCTGCCGTGAGGGCATAGTTCTGGTCAAAGAGCTTGAATGAGTTGGTAAGCGTGAGGAACAGGCATATGGTAATAGACGGCATGATCTGGGGGAGTGTAACGTGAATGAGTCTTTGCCATGCATTGGCACCGTCTATTTCGGCGGCTTCGATCAGGTCGGGGGAAATATTCTGTATGCCCGATATGTAAATGATCATCATATAGCCTATTAACTGCCAGTTCATCAGAATGACAAGTCCCAAGAAACCGTAATTGGCATCTGTCGTGATCGTGGCATTGAAATAATAGAGAACGCCGTTGATGATCATGCTCCAGATATAGCCCAGAACGATACCGCCGATGAGATTCGGCATGAAGAAAATGGTACGGAAGAAATTCGTGCCTTTGATCGCTTTTGTCAGAAGCATAGCGAAAATGAATGCGATAAGATTGATGGTGATAACGGAAACGATAGTGAATTTCGTTGTGAACCAGAGTGCATTCAGAAAATCCTTGTCACCCGAAAAAGCCTTGATATAGTTGTCGAAGCCGACAAATTCGGTCTTTTTTACCGTTTTAAACTTGCAGAACGAGAGATAGATACCCATGATAAACGGTACAAGAAAGGCTATTGCAAATGAAACAAGTGTCGGAAGTGCAAACAAGGGAAACCACTTTTTGATAGCTTTTTCCATAGAAACCTCCTGTATGAATTACCCCTCCTGCCCTCAGTTTCGGGAGCAGGAGGGGCATTTTAATTTTTTAGTTCAGATTTTCGGAAAATTATGCATTACGCTCCGAAGCCCATGATGTTTTAGCTTCGTCAACAACTGCTGTCCATTCTTTCTGTCCCTGAACATATTCAAGCAGAGAAGAACCGAAGTCGCTCTTCCATTTTTCCGACGGGATACCGAGGAATGCCCATTCAACGGATTTGCAGTCGCCCTTTGCAGCCTTGTCGGACCATGCAAGGAGTTCTACAGCCAGAGGATTGGAGGGTTTCTCATCTTCGCCGAAGGATGTGAACGGAGTAACGAAACCAAGGTCATTGATAACAGCATTCTTGCCGTAGTCGCTTGAGAACAGCCATACGAGGAAGTCAATGGAAGCCTGCTGAGTAGCTTCATCAACGCCCTCTTTATTGATAGCAAAGTAGTTTTCTGTACCGATGCACAGACCTTGTTTTTCTTCACCCTCAACGCCTGTATAGATCGGGAGATATTTTACGTCTTCAGCCTTGACAACGCCGCCCTTTTTGATATCGTCCCAAGCCCAGCTGCCGTTCTGGATCATAGCACACTTGCCTGCTGCAAATTCTGCCATGGAATCGGAAACGGTCTTGCCGCCCAGAAGGTTCTTGTCAGTCGTGGAGTTGTTGGTATAAAGATCGAAAATGTTCTTGTAGTTGTCAGCATACTTGAAGTCAAGTGTTGCAGCGTTGAAGCAGTTGCTTACGGAATTGCCGTCTGCACTGAATTCATAATACAGCGGAAGATCCATCAGATGAGTCTGCCATCTCCAATCATCACCTGTCTTAAGAGAGGTGGAACCGAATACGCCGTCAATGCCGAGTTCGGCTTTTTTAGCGGTCATGTCTTCTACAACTTCCTTGAGTTTTGCAAAGTTGTTGACTTCGTCCATGGAAGAAGCCTTTGCACCTTCTGTAGCAAAGTATTTCGTCATGATAGCGTTGTTGTAGATAATGCCGTAGCCCTCAACAACATAGGGGATACCGTAAACGCCGCCGTCATCGCCTGTAACAACCATCGACTTATCGGAAACGAGGTTATACAGTTCGGAATCCTTGAGGTTTGCACAATAGTCTTTCCAGTTCTGATAGCCGACAGGACCGTTGATCTGGAAGATAGTGGGAGGATTGCCTTTGCCCATTTCGGAAGTGAGATACTTCTCATATTCACCCGAAGCTGCTGTCTGAACTCTTACTTCAATGCCCTTTTCCTCTTTGTACTTGGCAGCGATAGCCTCATACTTAGCAGCGATTTCAGGTTTGAAGTTAAGGAAATAAATTGACTTAACGCCTGATGTGTCAACTTTGCTTTCTGTGTTGGTAGTGCTTGTTGCGGGAGCAGTACTGTTATTGTTGTTGGTCTCGCCGCAGCCGGCCAATGCACCGGCAGCCAATATGCCTGCAAGAGTACCTGCAAGGACTTTCTTGAATTTTCTCATTGTAAATCCAACTCCTTTAAAATATAATAAGATTCTTTGATATTGCAAAAGCTGTTTCAACATTCCTCACGGCTTTTACAAAAATATCCTTTTGTCAATCATACCATGATTTTTGAAAATTTTCAATAGTTTTCATGGATATTTTTAAAAAAAATTATACATTTTTTGGAGTGACGAATAAAGTTTTTTGGTTGGTATAAATAACCATACCGGGCTTTGCCCCCTGCGGTTTGCTGACATATCTGATTCTTGTGAAATCTACGGGGACTTTATTGGAATTTCTT
>CAMHPW010000294.1 GCA_946187095.1 uncultured Clostridia bacterium
CGATTGTAAACGGCAGTCCGAAACGCGTTAATGTCTGCACCCGTTGCCTTCGTTCAGGTAAGGTTACAAGAGCAGTTTAATGCAAATATGATCATTCTCGGTGCTTCGGGGGATTTCCCCTCGAAGTGCCGCTTTTTTTGAATGAGGAATGAGGAATGAGGAGTGAGAAATATTCTTCATTCCTCACTCCTCATTCCTCATTCAAAATTAAATTCAGTGTTTACGGCATCACTTGGCATTCTCCAGTCACCACGGGGGGACAGCGTGACCGTACCGACTTTCGGACCGTCGGGCAGGCAGGAACGCTTGAACTGCTGTGAAAAGAATCTCCATAAAAATGTTTTCAGCCATTTCTTTATCGTTTCATCATCATAGGCACCGTCAAAGGCGATTTTTGCAAGTCGGAATATCTTTTTCGGCGTGAATCCCTGTCTGACAAGATAGTAAAGGAAAAAGTCATGCAGTTCATAAGGACCGACTAAATCTTCCGTTTTCTGTGAGATTTCACCGTCTTTTGGCGGCAGCAGTTCGGGACTTACGGGTGTATCAAGGATATCAAGCAGGGCTTTCTTGAGATTGCCCTCCGAATGTTCGGCTTCAAATGCCGTCAGGTGACGGACAAGCGTTTTCGGGATAGATGCATTCACGGCATACATGGACATATGGTCGCCGTTATAAGTTGCCCAGCCTAAAGCCAATTCCGACAAGTCGCCTGTACCTATGACAAATCCGCCTGTTTTATTGGCTATATCCATCAAAACCTGTGTACGTTCTCTTGCCTGACCGTTTTCAAACGTCACATCAAGTACTTCCATGCTTTGTCCGATATCCTCAAAATGCTGTGTGACGGCTTTTGAAATATTGATATCTTTGAAAGAAACTCCGTAACTTTCGGCTAAAATTTCGGCATTGCTTTTTGTACGCTTTGTTGTGCCAAAGCACGGCATTGTCACGGCAATTATATCTTTCCTGTCACATTTCAGCATATCCATAGCATGAACCGCCACTATCAGTGCAAGTGTCGAATCCAATCCCCCCGACAAGCCTATTACAACGGATTTCGCATTTGTATGCTGTATTCTCGTAGCAAGTCCCGTTGCCTGAATTGTGAGAATTTCTTCACAGCGTTCATCAAGATGAGATTTGCTTGACGGCACAAACGGCGTTTTGCTGAAATGCCTGTTCAATTTCAAATCTTTCACAGGCAAGTGAAAAACACATTTCTCAAAGTTGTCCTCACCGACAAATGTATTTGCTTTCGCACGTTCATTTTCCATTTTCTGTAAGTCAACGTCTGCATAGACAATTCCCGTTGCAAAGCGTTTGGATTCAGCCAAAATACTTCCGTTTTCGCATATCAGATTGTGACCTGAGAAAACTAAATCCTGTGTGCTTTCGCCGAGTCCCGCACTTGTATAGACATACGCCGAAAGCAGTCTTGCCGACTGAGATTTGACTAACATTCTTCTGTAATCAGCCTTGCCGATGACTTCATCACTTGCCGAAAGATTGGCAATTATCGTTGCACCGTTTAAAGCCAATTTACCCGACGGCGGTTCGGCTGTCCATAAATCCTCGCATATCTCAACACCCAATTTGAATTCAGGCATTTCCACACACTGAAAAATAACATTTTTTCCAATCTCAGTAAATTGAATATCTTTGCCACTGAACATATCCATATTTATAAATTCATCTTTTGATGGTGTAAAATGCCTTAACTCATAAAATTCCGAATAGTTCGGAATATACTTTTTCGGCACAAGTCCCAGCAATTCGCCGTGACAAATGACAGCAGCACAGTTATATAAGCCCGAATTGGCACGAACAGGCAAGCCGACCAATATCACGCAGTCCAAATCTTTTGTTTCATTGATAATGACTTTAAGATTTTCTTCAGCGGATTGCAGTAAAGCCCTTTGTAAGAACAAATCGCCGCAGGTATAGCCTGTAATGCAAAGTTCGGGGAATACAACAAGAGATGCACCGTTTTCAGCCGCTTCTTTCGCCATAGCGATAATTTTTTGTGAATTGCCCGTACAGTCGGCAACTTTTATATGGGGTGTTGCACTTGCAACACGCAAAAATCCGTCTTTCATAAAACATACCTCCGCAAAAATGATTTCATGCCAATATTTTAACATACTTCAAGAATATTTTCAACAAATAAAAAAGCCTTTCCGTCATTTTGGAAAGGCTTTTGGAATTAGTCTGTTTTTTTGGAAGTGTTGGTGGCGATTTCTTCATCATGCTTCATTTTGATGAATTTCTTTTTGATGTTAATGGTGATGGAGTTGCTGATTATAGAACTGGTCCAACTGTTACTAGAGGTCCAGGAATGGCTTATGGAGCACCAGCTTATGGAGGTGCCTATGGACGTCGTTACTAAATAATAGCTTTTAATAATATTTAAATTAAATTAATCTTTATTTGAATTTAAATAAATTTGGATTTTTATTAAAATAATTTTTTATTATCCATTATTTCATTTATTTGGCCATCCACATTTTTCTATTTTAAAAACGTGTTTCATTATTTGAGATGAAGTTTTATTAAAAGCTATCATAAAAAAATAAAAAAAACAAAATATCGTTTTATATATTATTACAATTAGTATTTATTGAATTATTTTTTTATCAGAATC
>CAMHPW010000295.1 GCA_946187095.1 uncultured Clostridia bacterium
TAAAACGAATTTACAGAGATGTACCGTAGGCTATACGGGAATTTACGCCTGTGGACTGTACATGAACTTGTGAGTAGACATTGACTTATCGTTGTCAAAAGCATACAGGTTGAAGCAGGAATTTTCTCAACATGGGTATATTTGTCCATGTTTTGAGTAGCAGAACGTAAGCTGAATTTGCATACAACCACTGACAAGGCTGCGGCTTACGGAAATGCAGAGCTTGTAGTGATCGCAACTCCTACAAACTATGATGATGAACATCATTTCTTCGATACAAGTGCAGTTGAAGATGCAATTGAGTGGACTCTGAAGGTCAATCCGAATGTCCTGAGGGTCATCAAATCCACTATTCCGGTAGGCTACACCGGATCCGTCAAGAAAAAGTATGGAATCAAAAATATTATTTTCAGCCCTGAATTCCTGCGTGAATCCAAGGCGTTGTATGATAATCTGCATCCGTCCCGTATCGTTGTCGGTGCAGAGGATGATCAGAAGGAGCAGGCTCAGATGTTTGCCGATCTTTTGCTTGAAGGTGCAAGAACGGAAGAAAAAAGAGCAGGTCAGCAGCCGCAGAATATTAAAATACTCGTTACACATCCGACAGAGGCGGAAGCTATCAAGCTCTTTGCCAACAGTTATCTTGCAGTGCGTGTGGCATATTTCAACGAATTGGATACTTATGCCCAGTCAGTCGGTCTGAATGCTCAGGAAATAATTGACGGTGTCTGCATGGATCCCCGTATCGGCAGTCATTATAACAATCCGTCATTCGGCTACGGCGGCTATTGTCTGCCGAAGGATACCAAGCAGCTGCTTGCCAATTATGCCGGAATCCCGCAGGCAATGATCAGTGCGGTAGTGGATGCCAACAATATCCGCAAGCAGTTTGTTGCCGATGAGATCGCCTCAGAGAAGCCTGCCAAAGTCGGTGTTTACCGCCTGACAATGAAATCGAACAGTGATAATTTCCGTGCCTCCGCTATTCAGGGCGTTATGCAGAAGGTGAAAGAAAAAGGTATCCCGATCATAATTTATGAACCCACACTGGAAGGCGGCAGCGAATTTGCCGGATTCAGAGTGGTAAATGACTTGGAAAAGTTCAAATCAGAATCTGATGTGATCCTTGCCAATCGCTTTGATGAGGATATACTCGGCGATGTTGCAGAAAAAGTCTATACAAGAGATCTCTTCAGGAGAGATTGATATGACAGAAAGAAGGATGATCTATGAAAATTGCTGTTGCCGGAACAGGATATGTCGGTCTGTCGATTGCAACTCTGCTTTCACAGCACAACAAAGTTTATGCGGTTGATATCATACCGGAAAAGGTTGAACTGATCAACCGGAGAAAATCGCCCATTCAGGACGAGTATATTGAAAAATATCTTGCTGAAAAAGAGCTTGATCTGACTGCAACTCTGGATGCAGAAACAGCATATAAGGATGCTGAATTCGTTGTCATTGCTGCTCCCACGAATTACGACAGCAAGACACATCATTTTGATACAAGTGCCGTTGAGGCTGTCATAAAGCTGGTTATTCAGTATAATCCCGATGCCGTTATGGTGATCAAGTCCACGATCCCCGTTGGCTATACGGAATCCATCAGGAGAAAGACCGGCAGCAGGAATATCATTTTCAGCCCTGAATTTCTGAGAGAATCAAAGGCTCTTTACGATAATCTTTATCCCAGCAGGATCATTGTCGGTACGGATATGAAGGATGAAAAACTTGTAAAAGCCGCTCATACGTTTGCAGAGCTTTTGCAGGAGGGTGCCATCAAAGAAAATATAGATACCCTGTTCATGGGATTCACGGAAGCGGAAGCAGTAAAGCTTTTTGCCAATACATATCTTGCACTTCGTGTCAGCTATTTTAATGAGCTTGACACTTATGCAGAGATGAAAGGTCTTGACACGCAGCAGATCATCAATGGTGTTTGTCTTGATCCGAGAATAGGAACACATTACAATAACCCTTCGTTTGGTTACGGCGGCTACTGTCTGCCAAAGGATACAAAGCAGCTTCTTGCCAATTATCAGGATGTTCCGCAGAACCTGATCGAAGCGATCGTTGAAAGCAACAGTACAAGAAAAGATTTTATTGCTGACCGTGTTTTAAAAACTGCCGGTTATTATGATTACTTCAATCGTGGAGATTTTGAAGCAAGTATTGAAAAGGAATGTGTGATCGGTGTTTATCGTCTGACAATGAAGAGCAACAGCGATAATTTCCGTCAGAGTTCCATTCAGGGAGTGATGAAACGCATTAAAGCGAAGGGGGCTACGGTTATTATATATGAACCGACTCTTGAAGACGGCAGCACGTTCTTCGGCAGTAAAGTGGTGAATGATCTGGAGAAATTCAAGAAACGCTCTCAGGCAATCATAGCCAATCGTTATGATGACTGCTTAAACGATGTGAGTCAGAAAGTCTATACAAGAGATTTGTTCGGAAGAGATTGATTTTGCATTACAAACGTGAGTTCGATGGAAAAATTCGGATTTGAGAATCTATGCGGCTGTCGCTGCATTTAACCTCTCCGTCACGAAGTGACTGAACGACGATTCTTCAAAAAAACGAAATTCCATCAAACTCACGTTTACAAAGTGACAAACACGGAGT
>CAMHPW010000296.1 GCA_946187095.1 uncultured Clostridia bacterium
TTTGGATGTGCGCCTTTTCGTCGCCTTTGATTTTAATTTTCTGATACAGGCTCTTATATATAAAAATTTGTGCTTGTGTTTTCTGCGGATTTTAACGGCAGATTCATTTGGTTGATCCTCATCTTTGTCATCTGAAATTTCAGTGTTGTTTGATTGATGCTTTAACTTGGATTTGAGTTTTCTGATATATGCTCTTATATACAGCAGTTTATGCTTTCTTTTTCTGCGGATATTTTCAACGGCGGAGGGAAGTTCAATGACGGACTGGTCTGTTTCTTCGAGGACTGCCTGCGATTTGTATTTTCTGACATAGCTGACGGCAAATCCAAGCAGCAGCCAGAAAATATACACCCTGTAGGAGATGTCTGCAAGAAGTGCCAGTTCAAACATAGAGTAGGCAACGTAGGCAATACAGAATGCTGTGAGAAGTACAGGCACACTGCCGTCATCACGGCATTTTTTCTTGTAGCGGAAAATCGTTCCCAAAATATCTTTGACAGTCACAATGGAGAATACCATGAAGAGATTCAGACCGACAAGTCCGTAGCTGATCAGTATCGTAAGCAGTCCGTTGTGGAAGTCACTGTAGCGGAGACCGCCTATATACGCATTGGCATAGTCAACGATATTAGCCTTGCCGATTCCCATGACGGGGAACAGTTCAAACATTTCGACAGCCTGTGTCCATACTCTGAAACGTCCGCTGTCGATATTTTTATTTTCATGTCCGAACACATTTCCTTTGTATTCGTCATCAGTCAGGGCGACCATGCCGTCTTCTTTGACCACGCCTGTGGAAAATTCCGTTTGAGAGTGTCCCGAAGTGATGGCAAGGGATACCTGACTTTGCGTGACGACTCTGAAAAATATCAGTGAAGTGATGATAACAACGAATGAGAGAACGGTAGCCGCTATTCGCATGATAAAGCCGTGCATACGTTTTTTGCCGAAGTCTCTGAACATGATATAGAACATGACAAACGAACAGTATATGACAAGGAACAGCAGGGCAGCATTGGAATCCGTCAGAAACAGCGACAGTGCATTGACCGCAATGCAGGAGATATAAAATATTTTTCTTCTTGCGGAAAGCTGCTTTTGTGTTCTTATGATCCTCCAGAGGATATGGCAGGCGATAATTGCCATCGCACTGTAGAAGCCTGCAACATTGGCATTGAAAAGAATTCCCACAAATCTGCTTTCATGCAGGATAAAATAAAGCCCTTTCCATTCAAGTCCTTTCGGGAATATGGCAAGCCCTATGAATCCGATGAGCATAGCCAAGGTTGTCATGACCACGATAAACTGCAGAATCCTTTTGATCTCTCTCTGACAGCGGATATTGCTTTTTTCGGAATAAAGCCCGTATATCTGAAAGAAATAGACTGCCATGAAATAAACGACAATGAGATTGTCGGCTAAATTTCGTTCCCGGTGCATCAGTACCGTAAAGGCAGCCGCCCCTAAAAACAAACAGATGATCTTTCTGTAACGGATACGCTGTATGCCTTTTTTGACAATGAGTTTATCGACAAAAAGATACATTGACCAGAGCATGATGATCCCCATGGTGATATTGGATACTCTTTCGACTCCGAAAAACAGTGACAAAAACAGTACGAATCTGAAACATTCCATACTGCTGAAGAAATTTTTAAGACAGTTTCCGACTTTGCCCAATAGCTGCATATGACCACTTCTTTTCGTTTTTTATAATAGTATATAATGATTTGCACGAAAATTCAATGAATAAATGAAAATACGTCAAAATCGCCCGAAAAAATGTATTTCAAGCCCCAAAAAGTGTATAAAAAACAAGCCGCCCGTGACAACAGACGGCTTGGATATTTTACTTGAGGACGCTGATGAGCACACCGGCAGCGACAGCCGAACCGATGACACCTGCTACGTTAGGTCCCATAGCATGCATGAGCAGGAAATTGGCAGGATTTTCTTCCTGACCGACTTTCTGGGAGATTCTTGCAGCCATCGGAACTGCCGATACACCTGCCGAGCCAATGAGAGGATTGACTTTTCCGTGAGTAGCCCAGCACATGAGTTTTCCGAACAGAACGCCGCAGGCCGTTCCGAAACAGAATGCGATCAGACCAAGTGCAATGATGCCGAGTGTTTTCGGTGTAAGGAAAAGCGTACCGCTTGCGGTTGCACCGACAGTTGTGCCTAAGAATATCGTTACGATATTCATGAGTTCATTCTGAGCAGTCTTTGCGATTCTGTCAACAACGCCGCTTTCTTTAAAGAGATTGCCGAGCATGAGCATACCGACAAGGGGAGCTGCATCGGGAAGCAAAATAGCGACAAGTACAACAACGACGATGGGGAAGATGATTTTTTCCAGTTTGGAAACAGGTCTGAGCTGTTCCATAACGATGGAACGCTCTTTTTTGGTGGTGAGCAGTTTCATGATAGGGGGCTGTATGATAGGTACGAGTGCCATGTAGGAATATGCCGCAACAGCGATAGGTCCGAGCAGTTCGGGCGAAAGCTGTGACGTTACGAATATGGCGGTAGGACCGTCAGCACCGCCTATAATGGCAATGGAACCTGCCTCTTTGGGTGCAAAATTCAGGAAAGTCGCACCGATGAAAGTGATGAAGAT
>CAMHPW010000297.1 GCA_946187095.1 uncultured Clostridia bacterium
CGATACGATCTTTTCCGGCAGCAGTCTTGACGCCACCGCAAAAATACCAGTCTTTTATTAAGGCTGTCAAGGAGTGTCAGTCTGATATCGGGACGCATAATTTTAATGGGGATTCCCGGAAAACCTGCTCCCGTACCGATATCGATCACGCTTGCACTCGGGTTTATATCAATGTATTTAAGAACTGAAATGCTGTCTATAAAATGCCTGACAGCAATTTCACTTTCTTCCGTAATTGCCGTTAAATTCATTTTTTCATTCCATTCAACGAGCATTTTTGAATATATCTCAAAATTTGCCTTCTGATTTTCTGTAATGGTAATATGATTTTCACGGCACCATTCTTCAAGAATTTGTATCATCATTTCAATTCTCCCTGTTTTTTCAGCGATGCAAGGTAGATGACGAGTACAGATATATCTGCCGGACTTACTCCTGAAATACGGCTTGCCTGACCGATATTTTCCGGACGAACTTTATTGAGTTTTTCTCTTGCCTCAAGACGCAGACCATCTATCTTTGCATAATCAATATCACACGGCAGCAGTTTCTCTTCAAGTTTTCTGACTTGTTCAACAATGACAAGCTGTCTTTTGATATACCCCTCATACTTTATCTCAATTTCAATCTGTTCAAAAATATTGGCACTCAATTTCGGACGTGCTGTATCAATCTCTTTCAGTATATCATAGGAAAGTTCAGGACGTTTCAGCAAATCGATAAGACGAATACCTGTTGTCACTTCGGAAGTGTTATGTCCACGAAGAATTTCATTCAGCCTTTCTGACGGCG
Organism: uncultured Clostridia bacterium; assembly: GCA_946187095.1. Classification (GTDB taxonomy): domain Bacteria; phylum Bacillota; class Clostridia; order Oscillospirales; family Acutalibacteraceae; genus UBA1213. The sequence goes on from CAMHPW010000297.1 coordinate 793, forward strand.
GTATCACTGTTTTATGTACCCTTTCCAGTTCCTGCCTGATCAATTCCTGCTTGGCGGTAAATTTCGCCCAGCGTTCATCCGTGACAAGTCCGACTTTCCTGCCGATGGCCGTCAGTCTTGTATCGGCATTGTCCTGACGCAGAATGAGCCTGTATTCACTTCTTGAAGTCATCATTCTGTATGGATCGTTGCAGCCCTTCGTGACCAGATCATCAATTAATGTGCCTATATAGGAACCTGCACGGTCAAGCATCAAAGGCTGTTTTCCTTGTATTTTCAAAGCTGCATTGATACCGGCAACCAACCCTTGTGCAGCCGCTTCTTCATATCCGGAACTGCCGTTGAACTGCCCTGCACCATACAGTCCCGGAAACTCCCTGAATTCCAGAGTCTGATTCATCTGCAGCGGATCTGCACAGTAATACTCTATCGCATAAGCCGGACGCATAACTATACAATTTTCCAATCCTTTGATAGAGTGATAAAAAGCGATCTGCACATCTTCCGGCAAGGATGATGACATTCCCTGCAAATACATCTCCTCTGTATCCATGCCGCATGGTTCTATAAATAACTGATGTCTTTGCTTGTCTGCAAAGCGGACGATTTTATCTTCGATACTCGGACAATATCTCGGACCGATCCCCTCAATTTTACCACTGTACATCGGTGAACGATGAATATTCTCCAATATGATTTTTTTTGTTTTGTCATTTGTCCAGCTTACATAACATTTCACTTTATTTTCCTTTGGTTCTTCGGTGTCATACGAAAACGGCACTACAGGTTCATCCCCCGCCTGTTCCTCCAGATCGGTGAAATCAATACTTGATTTCAGTACACGGGCAGGTGTACCTGTTTTGAATCTTCTGATAGACATACCCAATTTTTCAAGGGCATCCGGCAGATATTTTGACGGAAACATTCCATCGGGACCGCTTTCATAGGAAACGTCCCCAACATATATTTTGCCACCAAGATAGGTACCTGTGGCAAGTATGACGGCTTTTGCGATATACTGTGCTTCAAGGCGTGTTGTCAATATCCATCTGCCATCCTCCGTTCTTTCAAGATCGGTTATTTCAGCCTGACGGAGTTCCAAATTTTCCTGCAGTTCAAGAGTATGCTTCATTCGTGTACTGTAGGCACGTCTGTCGATTTGTGCCCTGAGCGAATGAACAGCCGGACCTTTTCCCCTGTTGAGCATACGTATCTGCAAAAAACATTCATCGGCAGCTTTTCCCATTTCACCGCCGAGAGCATCGATTTCCCTGACAAGATGCCCTTTGGCCGTACCGCCTATTGACGGATTGCACGGACAGTTTCCGACAGCATCCATATTGATAGTAAACACGGCAGTTTTACATCCAAGCCTTGCCGATGCGAGACCTGCCTCAATGCCTGCATGACCGGCACCTATGACAGCAACATCAAATTCCCCTGCTAAGAACTTCATTGATACATCATTCCTCATTCCAAATAATTTCACTCCTATTATAATACAAACCATTCGATTTGTACAGTCCATAATAAAATGTTTCACGTGAAACATTTTTAATGGTGAATTAGGAACGAGGAGTGGAAATACTTTTTTATTTCTCACTCCTCATTTTTCATTCGACAGGAATGTTTCACGTGAAACAATTTTTAACTTCTATAAACGCTGTCACCATTGATAATAACTTCTTTCACTTGTCTTACATCAATAAATTTATTGTACGAAGGAATATATTTGTCGGTAACATCAATTTTATAAGTCAAAATCAATATGCGAACAGTTAATGAACATTTTGCATCAGATTCTGCAAGAGATACATTG
>CAMHPW010000298.1 GCA_946187095.1 uncultured Clostridia bacterium
CAGCAGAAAGAAAATGCTTTGAAAATCTATACCGAAGCCATGCCGCAGAGGATTTCGTTGGTGTCAAACAACGAGTTCAAGCCTATGAAAAACGCAATTATCCAAGAGGCTCTGAAGATTTCCAAAGTTGATAAGACGCCCCAAGACGCAGATGAAAACGGAGAAAAAAGCAATGAAGTTGAGGAAGATATACCCTTGCCAATGCCGCCCGAAGAAGATATTCCGACACCTCCTCCCGAATATTTCGGTGGAGAAAAAACATGGTGGACAGAACAATATAAAAAAGCAAGACAGTATCTTTATGGTGACGAAGAGCATGAATCCGACTTTGAAAAAGCTATGGAACTGTTGCAAACAGAGTCGGAAAATGGAAACGGATTTGCCGTGTATGATTTGGGAAAGATGTATCTTTCAGGACTTGGGTGTGAAAAGGACGAAGTGAAATCATGGGAAATGTTTGAAAAAGCGTATCGGCTTTTTATTGAGAGAGAACCGAAAGAGAAAAATCCGTCATACTTGCAGTATCGAATAGGAAAACTTTATGCTCTCGGTCATGGTGTTGAACAGGATTATTCAAAAGCGGCTGAATGGTATCAGAAAGCTGTTGACAAGCAAAATCCATTTGCCGCCTATGCTCTTGCAGGACTTTATGACAGAGGTCAGGGGGTTCAGCAAAACGATACAAAAGCCTTTGAACTGTACACGATTGCCGCAAGCGATTCCAAAAAGCCGAATGCCTATGCACAGTATGAACTCGGAAAAATGTGCCGTGACGGTATCGGAACAGTCATTGATGAAGAAAAATCAAAGGATTGGTTTAAAAAAGCCTATCAGGAATTTTTGAAAATTGAGAAAGATATGGCAGATGACAAGCTGTATTACCGTATCGGTCAGATGAATTTCAAGGGTATCGGAACGGAAATCGACTTGAAAAAGGCAAAAGAATACTTTGAAAAAGCCGTCAGACTTGGCAATGATAGTGCCATGTTCAGTCTTGGAAAGATGTATTTTTACGGAAACGGTGTGGAAGAAGATTTCAAAAAAGCTGTTGAATATCTGAAAAATTCGGCAGCCAACGGAAATATCTATGCACAGAAATTCCTTGAAAATATGGAGAGAAATAGAAATCATTATGCGGCAACAGGAACATTAAGGCTGTTAAAGTCCCTCGGAAAAATTTTGCAGGACAGGATTGACGAAAACAAAATCGTTGCCGACGGCAGAGTCGACCGCAAACTTCACAGGAAAATTCAGGACAAGAAACAGGCTCATGGCTTGAAACAGTAGGAGGTGCTTGAAAATGGGATATGTCAAATTCACAGAAGAAGAAAGAAATCGTGCAAGGGAAACGAACTTGGCGGATTTTTTGACAGAGCATGGTGAAACAGTCAAAAAGTCGGGTTCGGAATTTGTGTGGCTTGACGGTGAGCAGAAAGTTACTTTAAGAGGTAATCTTTTCTTTCATCAGTACGAGCAGAAAGGCGGAGATGCGATAGATTTTGTTCGCAAATTCTATGGGAAAAATTATGTTGAAGCGGTGCAAATGCTGTTGGGAAGTAATGCTGATATACAGCCTATTGCGAAAAAAGAACATTATGAACACCAACCAAAAGATTTGAAAATGCCGCCTAAAAATGACAGCATGAAAAGGGTATTCGCATATTTGCTGATGACAAGAGGAATTGATAAAAGTGTCCTGCAGGAATTTGTCGGGCAGAATATGGTTTATGAATCGGCAGATTACCACAATGCCGTATTTGTGGGATATGATGAACATGGCACTCCCCGTCATGCGAACATGAGAGGTACGGGAACGAAAAATTCCTTCAAATGCAACGCTGTCGGCAGTCAGCCGGAATATAGCTTTCACTGGAATGGTAAAAGCAGCTATTTGTTTTTGTTTGAAGCCCCAATAGATATGATGTCATTCATTTCCATGCACAGCCATCAAAATTGGAAACAGCACAGCTATGCAGCCGCTTGTTCGGTAGCAGATAGAGTGCTGTTTGAGTGCCTGAAAAACAATCCGCAGATAAAAAATGTGTACCTTTGTTTCGACAACGATCAGGCAGGGCAGGCGGCAAATCAGAGGATTTTCGAGAAACTGAAAGATACAGATATAACAACCAAAATCCTTATTCCGTACAACAAGGACTGGAATGAGGATTTGTTAATGAGAAATAACGGAGGTGAAACGCAGTGTCAGGCGGTACAGTCTTGATAATCGTGGGCGGCATTATGTTGCTGATAATGTGTGCCATCAACTTTTACAGTCAGAATTATTCGCTGAACATCAAGGATAAAACGGTCGGCAACGGTCAGCATGGAACGGCTCGCTGGGCAACAGGCAGAGAGATAAACAAAACCTATAAGCAAATCCCTTTTGAGCCTGACGAGTGGCGGAAAGGAAAAAATTTACCCAAAGAACAAGGCTTGATAGTTGGGTGTAAATCCAAAGGCAAATCGACAACGGCACTCGTTGATACAGGAGATGTTCATGCGGTCATGGTTGGTGCGGCAGGAATCGGTAAGACGGCTTATTGGCTGTATCCCTGCATTGAATATGCCTGTGCAACGGGAATGTCATTCCTCTCAACCGATACCAAG
>CAMHPW010000299.1 GCA_946187095.1 uncultured Clostridia bacterium
ACATTTTGTCCGAGTTCGGGAGACATTTTGTCCGAGTTCGGGAGACATTTTGTCCAAGCCCAAATCCCGAACCACGCATGAACACTACATTTTTTACCCGTCCGAAAAAGCGTAAGACTTATAAGACTTATAAGTCTTACAACGGGAAACCGCCCCTGCTTGACAGCGGGGCGGCTTTCCCTTATGCTTTATCGGACTAAAAGAAAATATAAAGAAAACCCCCAATTACCAAAAAAATCCATTTCTCTTTTTTATCGGTCATTCAAGAATAAGAGAACCTGTTATGCCGTCCACGGCTGGCAACAAATAGCAAATAGAATTATCCTTTGTCGGTCAATACAAACACAGAAAGGAAGTTATCAAAAATGGAATACGAAAAAACAATTCAGGAATTGAAAGGCTATATCAAAAACTATGCAAAGGAAATACTCACCAAATCAAAAGGCAAAGATCAATATGAGTGTATCTTTTGTGGGAGTGGTACAGGTCCCAACGGTACAGGGGCATTGACGGTGTATGAAAATTCATTCTATTGCTTCTCTTGTCGGAAATCAGGCGACATATTCGACCTGATACAGCAGGCTGAGGGAATCCCACAAAATCAGGTGATACAATATGCTGCTCAAAAATACGGAATCCATACCGATCAAAAAGCCAAAAGAGAAGAAAATACAGATTATCTCTCATTCTATCGGGAATGTAACAAGCATTTGCAGGATACCGACTATCACAGGGGAATTTCCATTGATACGCTCAATCGTTTTCTTGTCGGTTATGCCGAACAATGGCAGCACCCCAAATCTCCCTATTCACCGCCTACACCAAGACTGATCATTCCTACTTCAAGGACTTCCTATCTTGCAAGGGATACAAGAAAGCCTGACGAGATTCCGCAGAATCAAAGGAACTACACCAAATCCAAAGTCGGAAATGTCCATATCTTCAACGAAAAGGCTCTTAACGATCTATCGGTGTTTTACATCGTCGAGGGAGAATTGGATGCACTCTCAATTATTGATGTCGGCGGAAATGCCGTAGGTCTGGGAAGTATCAGCAATATCAATTCTTTTTTTGAGGTGACAGACCGTATCGGCAAGGCTCGGCAGCAGAAATTCATTATAGCCCTTGATAACGACAATGCAGGTGAAAAGGCTGTATTCTCTTTATCGGACGGGTTCAATATGCGTAATATCGACTATTGCATATACAATCCATGCGGAAATTACAAAGACAGTAACGAAAGCCTGATGAATGACAGGGAAGAATTTAAAAAGGCTGTCCAATACGGCATAGACAATATTGACAGCCTGATTGATGAGTGCAAGCGTCAGAGAAGTGTTGAATATGACCAAAAGTATTGTGCAGAGATATTGTTTGAAGATTTCATTAACGGTATTGCCGACAGCGTTAATACAGAAGTCATTCCGACAGGCTTCAAGGCTCTTGACAATGTTCTTGACGGTGGACTGTATGAGGGGCTGTATGTGATTGGTGCAATATCTTCTCTCGGTAAGACAACATTTGCCCTGCAAATGGCTGACCAGATAGCCGAACAGGGACATGAAGTATTGATATTTTCCCTTGAAATGTCAAGAAATGAGTTGATGGCAAAGTCTGTCAGCCGAAATACCCTGAAAAGAGTCATTTCCGCAAACGGAGAGGTCATCAATGCCAAGACGACAAGAGGCATATTGGCAGGAAAAAGATATGCACATTACAGTCAAATTGAAAAAGAATTGATAAAAGGGGCTATGAATGACTATCAGAGTATATCGAAAAATATCTATATCCGTGAGGGTATGGGAGATGTGACGGTTGATACCATTGTCGAACAGGTCAGGGAACATATCAGTACAGGCAAAAAAACGCCTGTCGTTATCGTGGATTATCTCCAGATTCTTCTGCCGCATCATAACGGCGGAACAGACAAAAGCAATACAGACTATGCCATATTGAATTTCAAGCGGCTTTCAAGGGATTACAAGATACCCGTTATCGTGATTTCTTCTTTCAACCGTGAAAACTACAGCAACAGAGTTTCCATGCAGGCTTTCAAAGAGAGCGGTGCGATTGAGTATTCCACAGATGTTCTTATCGGTTTGCAGTTGATGGGCGTGGGAAATAAAAATTTTGATGTCGATACAGCCAAAAGCAAGAATCCAAGAGAGGTTGAAGCGGTTATTCTGAAAAACAGAAACGGCAGAACGGGCGGCAAGATAGGATACAATTTTTATGCCATGTTCAACTACTTTTCGGAAACGGAAGAAATCAATATCGATTTGGGCAGTAAAGCAACGAAAAGTAAAAATATCGAGCTGATATTGAAAAATAATTTCAGCGATATGGACAGGCTGTAAATTGCTGTTTTACAGTACAAAAAAATACCCATAGCCTCAGACGGCTCTCAGAGGCTCTCTACAGGGGGGGATGGCTTAGGGGTATAATTATACTCCTAACCCCTTTCCCGTCGAATCTGGGGCATTTTAAAGGGGTTCTGAGCGATTTTAAAAGGACACTTCCGAAGTGTCTGCAAACAGGTGAAAAAATATTCTTTAACGGAATAAAACATAGACGAAAAATCGTGCTTGCTCTCAGACGCTC
>CAMHPW010000300.1 GCA_946187095.1 uncultured Clostridia bacterium
TAAGTTATACAAGACCTACTTATACTCTTGCCAAAGCAAACCCACAAAAGCAGGAGGAGTTCAAGGAAAAATTTAAAGATTTAAACCATAACTTTCATTGTTTTAAGTAATAACAGGCAATTTTGTTAGTAGCAAAGCAAATTTTCGCAAAAGCTAATTACTTATCAAGCAAGTAATTGATAAATAAGATATTGCTTTGTTTACTGGAATTTTTAGACATATTACTTGATTTATCGAAAGTTATGGTTTGAAACTAAAAAAGGAAGATCAAGCGAATGGCATTATTATATATCAAGCAGAAACCTGTCCGCACAAGAACTGCTCCATCATGCAAGAATGGAGTGGACAGTTGAAACGATGCACTGGCTTTTAGACGTTCATTTTGAAGAAGACTGGTGTCGTGTAGAAGATAAAAATATCCAGCAGAATTTGAATATTCTTCGCAAGGCAGCCATCAATCTTATCAAGCTTTTTAAATCTGATACTCAATCAAAGAAAGCCATTTCTAAAATTATGCTTGATTGTTTGCTTGAACCACGTCATATTTTAAGAATTTTGGATCATTAAATTTCTTTATTAGAAACTTGATTTCCATGCCGGTACTGTCTTTCACCTTGACACAGATATCATACGCTGCTGCATTGGCAGGTTTTACGGATACGGTCTGATTGGCTTTGAAATCCTGTTTTACAGTCCATTTGGAACCCGAAGACTGTTTGTAATAGATCGCATAGGTACAGGGACCTGTTCCACCGGAGGAAGCTGCTTTTACCGTGACGGTATCACCAAGCGTAATTGTCGTTTTTGATACCGAGGATTTATTTTCAAGAGGCATCTTTTCGGCAATCACCAATGAAGAACCTTTATTCTTGAAATTGAAGGAATTGTGGTTATATTTTACGATATCAAATATACCGTTGCCGAAAGAACCTGACAAAGGCACGGCAATGACATTTCCGGCAGTTGTAAATGAACTGTCACTTCTGATATTCAGAATGCCTGTGATCTGAGGATCAATGTATAGCTTTCCGGCAGTCGTCACATTGTCATATATCATCAATTCTCCCGAAAATTCAGCCCTTGCGGCAGGGGCAATATACATGGCTGTATTCAGGTCATAACTGTCCGATTCATTCGCATAAATCGCCGTACCGCTTTCGACAGAGATCGTTCCGGCATTGACATATACGGTAGAACCGGTGTTTTTGTTATTGCTGAAATTCTGATACATGATGGCATCACGAAGGTAAGCAATGTCATTGGATGAAGAGATATACAGGGCAGAACCTGCATAATTTGCCTTGTTCTGCCGGAAAAGAGCTTCATCGGAGGCGTTGAGAACAGTTCCTCCGCCGAGATATACCGTAATTGGAGGCATTATATTCCATGATACAGCCCTTTAAATTCAATGCCGCACCGCTGGCACAAATGACACTTCCGTTTCCGTTTTTCACGAAATTCGTGATCATAACACCCTTTTCAATCGTCAGGGAGGAACCTTTTTCCACGCTGAAAAGGGAGCCCGATACTTTTTTGCCTCCGTCAAATACTAGCATACCGTCTTTGTAAGAACAGCTTTTGATCGTCAGGGAACCGCCGCTTTTGATGACGAACACATCAGAGGAAACATTATTGAAAATAACGGTCTTGCCTGCCGTATCCTTCTGAACGAGTGTGATATTTTTGCCGTCAATGACGATCTGCTTGTTGATGGCAAGTGACGAACTGAAGCTGATCGTTGAACCGTCGGGAGAGTCGTTGATGGCAAACTGAAGATCACTGTAACTTGCTGCTCCGCAGTGGAAAGGATACTGCTGGGGATAAGTCGTCACTTTATAATTGACCGTCTTATACACATTCAATGAACGGTCATAGGCATTGATGGTATACTCCGAACCGTAAATATCTTTGGAAGTATATTTCAAATCCCATACAAAGTCAACTACTTTTCCGTTTTTGACGATCTCAAATCCGAGATGTGCATCTTTATAGTTTTCGGATATATTGAAGAAAATGGAATCTGACTGATTGTCAGCCGAGCAGGTGACAAAACCGCTTTTTCCGACATTGGAATCGGAGCCTTTCAGATAGGCTTTGTCATCATAATACCATATTTTGGGCTGTGCCTTGCTCAAAGAAAGTGCGGATATCGCACTGAGATAATTCTGAGAAGGGTTTTTGATAAAGCCGTATCTCTTGAAATAATATGTCAGGTCAATGCCGGTTACTTTTGAAGAATAAAGTGCAAGCAGCTCCTCTTTACTCATATTTTTAATATAGCTGTCTGCCGTGGCATTGCCTGATGAGCCGTTGCGGTAGAGAGTATCAAGTTCTTTCCAGTAACCGTTGTGATATACTTCCAGATCCCAGAACATATTCAGTGCCATAGGATTACACGGGACAACGGCACTTCCAACATAGCCCGACCACAATTCTGTTTCTTCATTGGCAGCCAGAAGTTTCAGATAATCAAGCGGCTTTTTTATAGCGATATCATAGTCTGTTTCATTTTTCAGAACATACTCCATAGACCACATATTATTAGTGTCTGCTTTTCTCTTTCTCCAAGTTATGAAATACTGATAAACAGTAGAT
>CAMHPW010000301.1 GCA_946187095.1 uncultured Clostridia bacterium
CCTTGAAAAAGAAGGAAATAATTTTTCTGACCATAAATTCTCACCCCACAAAAAGAAGCTTTTTTACAAAAGAGGAAATCAAACTTCTGCTTGGTTTTCCGGATACTAAAACTGCAATAGGCAAAAGAGACAGTGCCTTGCTGTGTTTTATGTATGCAAGTGGAGCATGAGCACAGGAAGTATGTGATCTTACGGTCGGCGATGTATCTTTTTATCCGAACAAAGCAACTGTAAAACTGATCGGAAAAGGACAAAAAGTCAGGACGATCAGTATCCCGGCGGATGCGGCGGCTATCCTGAACAGCTACATACAATACAGAAAAATATCTGACAAATACAGCAACCATATCTTTTCAAGTCAGACACATGAAAAAATGACCGTATCCTGCATCGAGGAAATTTTTTTTCAAATTTTTCCTGTCCTGGATTCATTTTAGCTATGTTTGGTTGGCGGTTACTCAAAATGGTTGGGGGATTTTTTTATTTTACGCAAGAGGTGATTTTATATGAACATCAGACAAACCAAAATCAAAGAGTTGGCGGTTGTATTTGTGAGGGCATGGCCTGGAAGTTTCGCATGGCAGATTCCGTCTTTTTTCTCCGCATTGATGGTATGCTGAATTGTGGAGTTAAGCTGTTTTTGATTCGGAAATTGACACAGCAATAATGTTGTGGTAAAATTTCGGTAAATGAACAGTTCTGACAACGCAGGGAGTGATAATGACATGAAAAGAATAATAAAAACTTTGTCGGGAATAGTGATTAGCGGTATTTTGGCAGGCATGATGCCGTTGACGGTTTCCGCCACAGACGAACTTCCGCCAAAATGGGACAACAGCACCAATGAAAATGCAGTATATTTGCCTGAAACAGAACAGCAGGGATATTTTGGAAGCTGTGCATCGTGGGCTTCGGCTTATTATCAGTTTACCTACACGGTGAACAAGGCAAGAAATATTCCTACAACGGCTGAAAACACTTATTCCCCGAATTTTGTTTACAATCTGGTGAACGGTTCTTATGATTACGGCTCGACTTTGTTTCAGAATTATCAGATTTTGAAATATCAGGGTGTGCCGACTTTGACGGACGTGCCTGTTGTCAATGAAAAGACTTCGGCTGATACATGGAGAAACTGGTATCCCGAAAAAAATATATGGGAACACTCCATTCAAAACAGAATAGAAAATTGCATTGTTTTCATGAATGGTGACAAGGTGGTTGAAGTTGATGAAATCAAGAATGCAAAGCTTTTTCCGGAAGATGTTTCTGTTGACAATCCAAAAGACAGTTATCTTGATACCGTAAAATCTGCCCTTGTCAATGGAGAAATATTGGCGGTTGCGACTGCAAGCGACTTGAAAACGAAAAAAATAAAAAGCTGTCATGCAGATGACGATACTATGAATCCATTGGGATATACAGTTGATAACGGATTTATTGGCGAGGAAGTTGTTTATGCCCGTGTTGATAACGGAAACGGTCATGCCATGACGATTGTAGGCTACAATGACGAAATCTGGACGGACATCAACGGCAACGGCATTGTTGATAAAGGTGAAATGGGTGCATTCAAGCTCATCAATTCATGGGGAAAGGACTATGCAAACAAAGGTTTTATATGGCTGGCTTATGATTCGATCAATAAAGTATCGTCAGTTGACGGTGCAACTCAGTTCAGAAACAGGGCGGAATCCATTTATAACGTGACGGGAATTACCGTCAGCAGTGAAAAAAATCACAGTTCAGGCATTTTTCTTTCCTATACGCTGAATACGGCAAGACGCTCCGAAAATCGTCTTACAGTCACGGCAAAAGATAAAACGGGAAATGTCGTGAAAGAGTTCAAAGTTACTCCGTACAGTACAGAGAATGTCAAAGAGAAAGAGAAACTCAATTTTTACGGAAAATCCGATTATGCAGACGGTACAATGGTTTTTGATTTGAATAATGTTGTTCCCGATATAACGTCAGATACAATCGGCAATTACTCATGGTATGTTACGGCAGAAGATATGTATGAAGATGTGAAAACACTGACTGTTAAAGATATACGGATTGTTGACAGTAAAACGGGTATGGAATATCCAATGGATTGTGACGGCAGTTTCAGGCTGAACGGTGAAAGGCGAACTGTTGAAATTCCGATAGCCCTGCAAAACCGATCCGAGATTTCGGCAGATGTTATCACGTTGGGCAAGACTGTTACAGCCAATGCAAAGGCTGTCGGCGGTACGGGTGAATATACATACGCATTCTATTACAAGCAGAAAGTCCAGACCAAATGGACAACAGAACAGAATTTTCAGGAAAATAATTCGGTATCAATCAAGCCTGCCAATGCAACGGAGTATGATGTGTGCATTAAAGTGAAAGACGGTTCGGGGACGATACAAAAAAGATATTTTGACTTGACGGTTAAAAAGGCGTTATCGCTGAATGCGACTGTATCGGCAAGTACCATTCCATACGGCAGTAAATTCACGGCAGAGGGAATTGCATCGGGCGGTATCGGTGAATATACATACGCATTTTATTACAAGCAGAAAACTCAGTCGAAATGGACGACAAAACAGAATTTTCAGGAAAATA
>CAMHPW010000302.1 GCA_946187095.1 uncultured Clostridia bacterium
CATTTTATTGGCAAGCGTTTCAATTTCTTTTTTACGGAGTTTCAGGCTTGCATTGTTGGCAATCAGCCTTGCGGATATCGGTGCGACATTATCTTCGATAATAACCAATCCGTTTTCTTTGAGAGTAGAACCTGTTTCAACAATGTCAACTATTGCATCAGACAAGCCCAAAAGCGGTGCCAATTCAACGGAACCCTCTATTTTGATAATCCTGATATCCATGCCTTTACCCTCAAAAAAATGTCGGGTGACATTCGGATATTTCGTGGCAATCGTCTTTTCATTGTAACCTGCAAAGAAATCTTTACCTGCCTTTCCTGCAAGGGCAAAACGGCATTTTCCGAAACCTAAATCGAGTATTTCATAAAAGCTTCTGCCGTTTTCCATGATGGTATCCTTGCCGACAACGCCCAAATCACATACGCCGTTTTCTACATAAGTAATGACATCTGCCGCCTTTGCAAGAACGACTTCAATTTCGCCGTTACCGATAGGCAATATCAATCTTCTGCCCTTTTCTCTGACGGCTGTACAGTCATAGCCTGCACTTTCCAATAACTTTATCGTGTCTTTTTCAAGTCTGCCTTTTGTCAAAGCGATTCTTAATGGTTTCATACGTTGATACTCCTTATTTCTTCCCCGACTATCACTAATTTCTTTATTCCTCTTGACTTTGCATAAGCAAGGGCTTCTTCTTCCGTTTCAAAAACGCTGTTTTCGCCCAGAATATGAGCCTGTGAAAGATTCGATGTATATTTGATAGCCTCGACTTCATAGCCTTTTTCACTGTGTACAAGTATATCAGGTGCATTGTTTGCAGGAACATTTCCTCTTTTTAACATGACTCTTGCAAGGTCATCCACATTGATTCCGAATCCGATTGCGGGCGACGGTGCATCAAAATTGCTCAAAAGATTGTTATATCTTCCGCCGATCAGAACAGGTTCACCTGAACCCAACACATAACCGCTGAAAACGATATCGCTGTAATAGTCGTTTCTCTGAACAAGTCCCAAATCTATGATAAGTCTGTCACCTAAATTATAAAGCGACAAATCGTTATATATCTCACGGACATATTCAAGCGTTGCCAACGCCTCTTTATCGTCACACAAACTATATGCTTCATCAAGCACATCTATTCCGCCGAACAATGCAGGCAATTTTCTGATAATATTGACATATTGTGTCTGTTCGAGCCTGTCAAGAACGGTATTCAATGCAGAATAGTTCTTCGATTCGATATAGAATCTGATTTCTTCCCTTTCTTCATCTGTAACAGGCAGTTTTTTTGCAAGCGACTTGAAAAATTCCGCATGACCTATTTCGATTCTGAAATCAGGCACGCATTTGGAAAGTGCTTCGATCGCCGTTGTAATGACTTCCAGATCCGCTCTTTTGCCCTTTGCACCAATGAGTTCAACACCTGTTTCCATGACTTCGTTGCTCCTGCCCGTCAGACCTAAATTATTTCTGTAAACTCTTTGATTATAATAAAGTCTGATGGGTTGGGGCATATTTTTCAGTCTTGTGGAAACCATTCTGGCAATAGGCAAAGTCGAATCGGGACGCATGACCATCAGTCTGCCTTTGGAATCGCTCATTTTATACATATTTTCCATTGGTATTCCCGAAAGCTCTTCCGTGAATACTTCATAAAATTCGATACAGGGAGTAAGCACTTCATGGAATCCCCTGTGTGAAAAAACCTTTCCCAATATACTTGATACCGTTCTGTTGGCAAGACATTCTTCAAATAATAAATCTTTAGTACCCTCAGGGGTAATTTTGGAATAATTTTTCATATTTTCCTTTTTCATTCCTTTCAAAACGCTTTATTATAGTAAAGTAGTAACATGATAACATATTAATACAGCTTTGTCAATAGCTTTTCGTACTAAAAAATTATACTATTTCACAAAATATTTGTCAATCAAATTTCATTGTGCTATTGACTTTTCATATGCGTTGCTGTAAAATGAAAATGCTTTTCAAATTCAGAAAGGAGTTTTCTCATGTCAAACGGCTATAAGACCAAGCAAAAAGATGCTGTACTCAAATACATGACTGACCATAAAAATTCTCATGTCACAGTCAACCAGATCAGCGACCACTTTGCCGAAAACGGTACACCTGTGGGAGTTACCACTATCTACAGACATCTTGAAAAACTGCTGGAAGAAGGCTTTATCCGAAAATACACGGTTGACGGCAGTTCAAGTGCCTGCTTTCAGTACAATGACGATCAGAAATGCCGTGAGCATTTCCATTTGATGTGCGAAAAATGCGGCTGTCTGATTCATCTGGAATGTTCGCATTTATCGGAACTTTCACAGCACATTTTTTCCGAACACGGCTTTGAGATCAATCCGTTCAGGACGGTATTTTACGGCAAATGCAGCAATTGCCTTAATGACGAAAAAAAGATAGGAGACCAATCATGAAAAAAATCATATCTGTCATACTCTGCATGGCGGCTGTACTGGCTGTATGCTGTTCATGCGAAAAAACGGAAACCAAAAAAGATGACGGCAAATTAAATGTCGTAACAACGATATTTCCGCCTTATGACTTTGCCAAAAACATAG
>CAMHPW010000303.1 GCA_946187095.1 uncultured Clostridia bacterium
TTCCGCTTTCATCGTTTTCTTTGTGACATTCCTGATCATCCTGACGATCTTTTCATCAGCCACCTCATTGAATTCAAATTCATACACAGAGCCGCTTTTGCCTGTAATTTGTCCTGTTTCCCTGAAACCGTTCAGACTTACGATCTTTCCCTCCGTATCAGAGGCAGCAGGTACTGACGGCTGTGCGGATGGGGACTCTGCCTGCACCACTTTTGATTTTGGGACCGGTCTTTGAGCCTTCATTGAAGAAAGCTGAAGAATCTCGGCAGAAATATGATCTTCAACATATTTTTCCTTTGCAGCGGAAAGGGATTCTTTCACGGAAGCGTCTGTGAAAACAGCCTTTGCCTTGTCGGACACCTGCCTCAATATTTCAAAGGCATATGCCTTTCTGAGATCATCTTTTGCATTTTCAAAGATAAACTCTATGCCTGAAATATCCCTGCATCTGATACAGGCTTCTCTCAGACAGGCTGCCGCCTCTTCAAGATATTCATCCTTACCGCTGTATAAAATATACAGTACTGCAAGGGCTGCCGCTTTTTGGAATATTTCTTCACTGTCTACCCTGTACGCTCCTTCATATGCAGAAAGATATGCATTCCTCATCTCATCGGCATAGTAAAAATAATCAGCGGCTGTGCTGAAATTCTCCAGCAATGCCAGACCATTCGCAGCAGCGGTATCCGCTTTTTTTCTGTTTACGGTATTGCCGTTCTCCGCAAATCTGACAAGATACGTTTCAGCCATGTGAACATTGTTGGTATCATCAAAGCTCTCATATTCCTGTATCGTCATTTCGTAGGCCGTTTGCATAAGCACTCTGTCGCCTTCGTCAAGCTGTGCGAATATTTCTGCAAACTGTTCTTTTGATACGGAAAAATTCAGTTTTTTGGCAGATACAAGCGGCTGTATCTTCGGAAGATCAGCTATCCCCATGTCAGATTTTCCGTTCTTCTCTTTGACGGCTGTTTCTGCCGAAACAGCCGGCTGTATGGATTTCACCTCACCATGCGATATCACGGATACACTGTCTACTGCACTGTATCTTACGATCGCATTCATCACGATTTGAAGTGAAACTGCCTCCTCGCCGTCATTTTCCGTGACAGTGCCCTCCAGCACCTGTCCGTTGGTCTGGGTGATCTTTACAATATCCCCCTTGTTCAGTTCCGATAAAAATTTACTGAACATACCCATTATTCCGACCTCCTTAAAGTCAATTTTTTCCTATCCATTTCAAAATGAATATCACTTATAATGGTAACATAAATCACTTGAAAAATCAATATTTTTCGATAATACTGCATAAATTTCTGTTTGGCATTGATAATTTTTTATTTATACGGAAATATGGTTGCTATTATTCTGATTTTGTGCTAAAATATTTCCGTATGAAATTATTTATTTTGGAGGTCAAACATTATGCTTTTGAACGGTTCGGAAATTATCGCTGAATGTCTCTTGGAACAGGGCGTTGACACCGTATTCGGCTATCCCGGCGGTGCGGTGCTGAATATATATGATGCTCTCTACAAATACAGCGATAAAATCACTCATATTCTTTCTTCACATGAACAGGGGGCTTCCCATGCCGCCGACGGCTATGCCCGTACTACCGGCAAATGCGGCGTTGTCATTGCCACTTCAGGTCCGGGTGCAACTAACCTCGTGACAGGTATCGCAACGGCATTCATGGATTCCATTCCAATGGTAGCCATCACAGGCAACGTCACCAATGATCTGCTTGCCCGTGACAGCTTTCAGGAAGTCGATATCTGCGGTATCACCCTTCCTGTCACCAAACACAATTTCATTGTCAAAGATGTCAAAGACCTTGCCAACGTGATAAGAAAGGCTTTCAAAATTGCCATGTCCGGCAGAAAAGGTCCCGTTCTGATAGATATTCCCAAAGACGTTACAGCCGCCAAATACGAATATGAAAAAATCGATCCTGAAAAAATTACCAACGAACTCATTTCCGAACAGGCTGATTTCGATACTGCCGCCGATATCATCAAAAATTCCAAAAGACCTATGATCTACATGGGCGGCGGCGTTGTCAGTGCAGATGCCGAAAAAGAACTGCTTGCCTTTGCCGAAAAAATTGACTGTCCCATTGCAAGCTCCGTCATGGGCCTGGGCGGTTTCCCGTCATCCCACAGGCTTTTCATGGGTACCATCGGTATGCATGGCGGTTATGAAACGGGTAAAGCCACAGATAATTGTGACTTGATCATTGCCGTCGGTGCCAGATTCTCCGACCGTGTGGCAGGCGACAGAAATAAATTCGGTCAGAATGCCAATATCATTCAGCTTGATATCGACAAAGCCGAGATCAACAAGAATGTCAAAGTGGGCTGCTATGTATTGGGCGATCTGAAAGATACTCTCAAAAAGCTGTCTGATACAGTTGATGAGATAAAACATGATGAATGGGTTGCACAGGTCGAGGAATGGGGCAAAAATTCCTCTGTCACGGAAACACCCAAATCCGATATATACGCACACCCCTATCACGTTATCGAAGAAGTGAGAAAACTCACAAGTGATGATGATATTATCGTTACAGACGTCGGAC
>CAMHPW010000304.1 GCA_946187095.1 uncultured Clostridia bacterium
GCCAAACTCCTTCTCCTTTCGGATAATTATTTTCAAATTTTCCTTCAAAATAAGTCCCATTTTCAAAAATCCCGCTTTACTGTTCTTCCAATACCCACCCCCATTTTTTTCTCCGTCCCCGCTCAAAAGCAATCCACACCTTACAGAGCCAAAAGTAAATCCCGCAACAAAATCCAATCCCCAACTCTACCGGTTAAAAACAAAGGAGACCTACTCATGAATCAAAACGAACTCAAAGAAAAAATTTTAGCCAACTCAACAAGCTATTTCTTACAGGACAAAAAACACAAAGGCTATATCTGCCCCATCTGCGGAAGCGGTTCTGGTCCAAACGGTACAGGCATCACCACCAAGGACAATATCCATTTCACCTGCTGGACAGGCTGTTTCACCTTCAAGGACATTTTCGACATCATCGGTCTGCAGTTCGGTCTGACCGACTTCAAGGACAAATTCCAAAAAGCTGCCGAACTTTTCGGCTATCCTCTCCCCTCCCATGAAAAAATATCCTCTCCCCCTCAGACCGACAACCCCGACTATTCCGAATTCTTCTTACAGGCTAACAAACACATTACAGACACCGGTTATCACCGTGGCATCAGCCTTGAAACCCTCAACCAATTCCAAATCGGCTATATCCCCGACTGGAAACACCCCAAATCTCCCAAAATGTCCCCCAGTCCCAGACTCATTATTCCTACGGGCAAGTCAAGCTATCTTGCCAGATATGCAGGGCAGGGCGATTTCGTTAACTACAAGGGCATTGTCGAAAACAAAAGCAAAGTCGGCACTTCCCAAATCTTCAACGTGCAGGCTCTTTCACAATCCGAACAGCCTGTCTTTATCGTCGAAGGCGAAATTGACGCTCTCTCAATTATCGACGCAGGCGGTGAAGCCGTCGGTCTCGGCAGTATCGGAAATGTCAACCGCCTGTTATCTCTACTCAAGGATATTAAACCCTCTCAGCCGTTAATCATCTCCATGGACAACGATTCCAATCCCCAAACCCGTGAACGTGTCGCAAAAGCCTCTCAGCAGCTTTCCGAAGGTCTGAAAGAACTCTGCATTGACTGCTACACCGAATCTGTCAGCGGAAGTCACAAAGATGCCAATGATTTTCTCAATGCCGACAGAAATGCTTTTACAGCGACTGTCAATTCCATTCTTCACCGTATCGAAACCGCTGAATCCGAAGCCCTCGAAAATGAAAAAGAACTTCTCAGACAAGAGGCTGTCGCCTATTCCATTCAGAATTTCCGTCAGGCTATCGAAAAAAGCAAAACAGCACCCTTTTTCCCTACAGGCTTCCCCACGCTTGACGAGATACTTGACGGCGGACTCTATGCAGGTCTGTATTTCGTCGGTGCCATCAGCTCCCTCGGCAAAACGACTTTCTGTCTGCAGATTGCAGACCATATCGCAAAAAACGGTCATGACGTTTTGATATTCTCTCTCGAAATGGCAAGAAATGAACTTATCGCCAAAAGCGTCAGCCGTCTGACTTACTCCCTGCAGGATAATCCGAACCTTGCCAAGACTACCCGTGGCATTCTTACAGGCTCACGCTATGAAAACTATACACATGACGAACTCTCTCTTATCGAAAAAGCCATTACGGAATATGAAAATTACGGTTACAATCTCTATATCACGGAGGGTGTCGGTGATGTCGGCATTGACGATATCCGTGAAAAAGTCCAAAAGCATATCAAACTCACGGGACAATCCCCTGTCGTTCTCATAGACTACCTGCAAATCATTTCCCCTGCCGATCCCCATGCCACCGACAAGCAAAATACTGATCGTGCCGTCCTCGAATTAAAACGCCTTTCCAGAGATTACAGCCTGCCCGTTATCGGCATATCCAGTTTCAACCGTGATAATTATTATTCGCCTGTCAATCTCGCCAGCTTCAAGGAGTCGGGGGCTATCGAGTATTCCAGTGACGTTCTCATCGGTCTGCAGTATTACGGCATGGATTACCAGGAAGGCGAATCTGAAAAGAACCGTGAAAAAAGAATCCGTGAACTTGTCAAAGACCAGATGTCTGCCGGCAAGCATGGCAAGGCTCAGAAACTGCAGGTGAAAGTCCTCAAGAACCGTAACGGCTGCAAGGGCAGCAGCCTTATCGACTTCTATCCCATGTTCAATTACTTTGCCGAACCGTATACCCCTCAGAACGAAGATATAACAGACGAATGGAAACCTGTTTTCCCTGACTGACATTCGGAATGCTCTCAGACGCAGCCAGAAGCCCGTAGACGTGCATCAAGGGGCTTGGGAGTATAGAGATATCCCCTGTCAAAAAAATCAATATGCGGGGCTCTCAGGCGGCCATACGACGAAGTTTCTTCAAAGGAATTATAACAGGCATTTCAGACGGCTTTTGCAGGTGCATTTGGAACGAGGCATTCTGAATAGCTCTCAGACGCAGCCAGAAGCCCGTAGACGTGTATCAAGGGGCTTGGGAGTATAGAGATAGCCCCCCTGCCAAAAAATCAATATACGGGGCTCTCAGGCGGTCATACGACGAAGTTTCTTCAAAGGAATTATAACAGGCATTTCAGACGGCTTTTGC
>CAMHPW010000305.1 GCA_946187095.1 uncultured Clostridia bacterium
TCAAGAAAATTCACGGCATTGCCTGTGCCACTACCATGTGTACGGGTAATATGCGAAGTTTTGCGGAAAATCTTGTTCATTACACTGATACCAAAGAGAAACAGTCACTCAAAAATGCCGTGAAATATTTTCTTATCAATTTATTCTTTATTATAGGGGCAATTATCAGTGCCTTTCTCACGAACATATTCCATGAATTTTCCGTCATTTTCTGTATCATCGGACTTTTAGCCGTCTTTCTCCTGATGTTCAAAAAGCCCTTTGAAACTACTCACTGAAAATACCGTTCTGCATATTATGGAAGTAAAAGCCATTCCATGCAGAACGGGGTGAAAATGTGGGTTTTACGGAAATCTTTCTGTTAAGCACTGCCGCAAGCATTGATGCTTTCAGCATAGGGGCTTCCTGCGGCTTTTCGGGTATCAGAACGCCTTTTAAATCTAAATTCATCATGTGTATGATCTCCTTTGCCGTGACAAGCATTGCCGTATGTTTCGGCGGATTTCTGAGCAATATCATTTCCGATATGCTCGGCAGAATCATCGGTGCCTTAACACTTGGCGGATTGGGAATCTATACTCTTGTCAATGCATTTCTCAACAGAGAACCTGTGGAATGTGACAGGGACAAGTCATTTTCCATAGATACGAAAGAGGCTTGCTTTATGGGATTTGCCATGTCGATTGACTGCTTCATGGTCGGCATGAGTGTCGGCATAGAGGGCAGCAACGGTGCATGGGTACCTGTTATATGCGGAATTTTGCAAATGCTTTTTCTATATATCGGTGAATTCACCGCCAAACACATATCACGGCATTTTCAGCAGAAACATTTCAATATGCTTGCAGGAATCATTCTTATTCTAACAGGAATTTCAAGAATATTCCTGTAAAAAATATCTGTAAGCCTTTGACGGTTTACAGATATTTTTTGTTGTATTCCACTTTGCTTTATGCTATAATATAAAAAACTTGTGAGGTGAATTTCCATGAATATCAACGAACCCTGCGTTGTCAATATTTTACTCTATATCAACGATACCCTTAAAACCAAAAATTCCGTGAGTTTCAATGATGTCATGTCGGCTCCCAAATGCAAAAAATATTCCGTCGGTGAGATCGGCAAAGCCCTTGAATTCCTCAGAAGAAACGGCTTTGTCAAAGCAAGTTCCCGTTTCGGCTGCAGTGAACTCCTCGAATTCAGTGCAGCAGCCGTTACTCCGCTTGGTAAAGAATATATCTCAAAAATCAGATAAGCATGAATCTTTTCAGTATCTGCAACTTTCTCTTGCGGATACTGAATTTTTTTTGTTTTGCCCTTGACAAAAAAGTATATATAGTATATTATGTATATAATGTATATATACAATTTAGGAGATTAAAAAATGGATATTATTATCAGCAATTCATCAGGGAAACCTATCTATGAACAGATCACTTCTCAGATCAAAGAAATGATCATGAACGGCTCTCTCAAAGCAGGGGACGCTCTGCCGTCTATGAGAACACTCGCTCAGAATCTGAGAATCAGCATTATCACGACAAAACGTGCCTATGAAGAACTTGAAAAAGACGGCTTTATCGAATCTTTCACGGGTAAGGGCAGCTTTGTCAAGGCTCAGAATCAGGAACTTATGCGTGAAGAAGTCCTCAAACAAATTGAAGAATATTTCAGGCTCTCATGCAAAAAGGCTAAAATGCTTAACGTAGGCATTGACGAATTATCGGAACTTTTGACAATCATCTATAAGGAGAATAATTATGGCAGAGTATACAAATGCGATCGAAATTGACGGTCTTACAAAAAAATATGACGGCTTTACCCTCGACAATATCAGCTTTAACGTACCTAAAGGTACAATTATGGGCTTTATCGGTCAGAACGGTGCAGGCAAAACCACTAAAGACTATGCTGCAAAAGGTATGGCTAAAGTTTTAACTTGCAAAAGTGAACTTGAAGAATCAATTCAAGACATTAAGGATAATGCAGAAGACATCCACACCGATGCAAAAGCTGCAAAAAAAGAAGCTGTATGCGTTGATGTGACTGCTGAAGATGAATAAATAAATTATAAAGATATTGGATAGGCAAATCTAATAAATTAATTAATCAATAAATTTTATAAATTTTATAAATTTATTCAATTCAGAGCCATGATTTACGATATAGTATATGATAAGGGCACTCGATTAAGAGTGCGTGCAGGTAAAGAAGCATTTACCAAAGAAGAAACTTATGGCTTAAGTGAAACCTTGCTTGAATATGCGTTTATAGACGAAGTAAGTATTTCCCATAGAAATGGGAGCATATTAATAAATTATAATGATATAAGTAAAAAAGGTGAAATTCTTCATATTCTAGATAAAATTTCTCAAGCAGACCTTTACGAAGGAAAAGCAACAGAAAATATAAGCTTAGCTGAAATATCAAATGATTTCTTTTTCAAATTATCTAAACATGTCTTAAAAAGATATCTCTTTAAAATTATCCTGCCAATACCATTTAGGAAAGTGAGAATGTTATATCACGCTGCTAACTACCTATATCACGGATTGGATAGTTTAAGCAGTTTCA
>CAMHPW010000306.1 GCA_946187095.1 uncultured Clostridia bacterium
TTTCATCACGATGAATGTACCTTTTGGCATAGTCTTGAGTTCGTCAGGGGTCATAAACTGTCGCTCCGTCATCTGCAAGGACTGTGACGGTTCGTTCTTGCTTTTACTCACCGAACCTGACATTGCCGTCCTGTTCCCCAACGATTTTGAAAGAATATCGGCTGATGAACTGTTCGGAGCAAATCCGCCGAATATGGTAAGCTGAGTGTTGTCAATAATGATTTCACTGCCCTCTTTACCGTAATTCCGTTCAAGCTGTGCGAATGACTGGATTATCGGAACTATCTGCAATCTTCGGGAACGAGATGCTGAAAACATCATCTCCGCCGACTCAATTTTAGGCAGAGTGCCCCATTCATCACAGAGGAAGATACAACGATTTTCCAGTTTTCCACCGTTTTCATCAGCGACTGTCAGAATTTCACGGTACATCTGCTGGATAATCAGCGACACCATAAAGAATACGGAAGGATTTTCTTCGGGCATCACAATGAAAAAAGCACTCTTTTCCTTGCAGAATCTTTCAGCGTCAAGCTCTGTATCAAAACACAAAATCTGCTCAAGCTCTGAATCCAGAAATGTATTCAGCCTTGAAAGAGCCGTACTCATAACACTGTTCATACTCTGTTCGGAGGTGTTGAGTGCCGCACCTGCAAACCATTTTGCCTTATGGTCGTTCGGTAAAAGTCCCATCAGTTGCTGAAACTGATTTTTCCCTTTCTTGTTAGATGGGGCAAGAAGTTCCTGAATGATTTTGTAAACAGACACAATATGCCGTTGTCTGGGTTCGCAGAACTCTGCCACCAGCAGAATGGTCGCCGTCAGCAGACCCTCTGCAGCGTCGTAAAAGTAGGCATTCTGCCCGAACGAACCTGCCTCCGCACCTGATAGAATAATCGTTTTAGCGATGATTTTTGCGTACTTTTCGCTTTTTGATTTGTAGGAAAGATTTTCGGGATTTTCCTTGAACAAATCCATATACTTGTTGACAAGGTGCAGCAGATTGTTACCGTTGGAGCGTGTCGGATTTCTCAAATCAATTACTGAAATGTGATAACCGTAATATTTTTGTGCAATCATTCCGTAATTCCGAAATACATCGCCCTTCGTGTCGCTACACAAGAAGGACATTCCCGTTGCACAGGCATATTCTATACACGGATATAACCAGTAAGCCGTCTTTCCGACACCTGCAGCACCAATCATCAAAGCGTGGACATCACCTGTATCAACGAGAGCTTTCGTTCTTTTTCCGATACTCTTACACCCGACTATAATGCCTTGTTCTTTCGGAAGATTTTCTCCCGTTCTCCATTTCTGCGGTTCAAAAAGGACTTCTTTGTAGGTCTTTCTGATTTCCGATTTGGTTGCCCACCTTGCCACACCGTGCTGACCGTGTCCGACTGTCTTGTCCTTGATTTTGTCAAGTGAGTAGTTTGTTCCGTACAGATTGACAAGCAGAAAAATCAGCAGAACAGCTCCGCCCGACACAATCAGTAATGCAGTTCCTGACATACCGTTTCACCGTTCCTTTCGCATAACAAATCCTCGTTCCAGTCTTTCAGATTCGGAACGAGGATTTTTGAACTGATATTCATTTCGGATAACTTTTCCTGAATTCTTCTGTCTGCTGTCTGACCTGCCTCATCATTATCCAGACACAGATAGACATTATTCAGTTTCGGATTGTCTTTCAGGCACTGGAATAACACCCTGTCACTCACCGAACAGGCAGAAGCATAGGTGTGTCTTTGCCAGTTTTCGTTGTGTAAAGAGATGAAAGACAACAGGTCTATGGGTGCCTCAAACAAGAAAATATGACGGCTGTTTCCGTTCCAGTGAAAGCTGTACTGTGGCTGACTGCCCGATACATTTCCTTTGAACGCATTGTTTTTTACTGTTCCACGCTTGTGTGCATGTCGTGGAGTTCCGTCTTTATCGTAACCGACAAAGACAGCGTTGTGATAGTCGGCTGATTCATAAATCAATTTATTCCTTACGAATGTATCGAGAACCTGTCTGTCAATTCCTCGTGTCATCAGAAGATAGGCATACATTCTGTTCATACTGTCATTTGGTGTTGGCAGTACAAACGGCTTTTCTTCCTTTTCTTTTCTGACGGTAAAGTTATCGCCAAGCAATATTCTGACTGCCTCATAATAGTTCTTGTCAAAATATTTTCTGACAAAATCAATAGCGTCACCGCCTTTCTGTTCGTAATGACTGAACCATACATTGTTCCGTATCGTCACTTTCTGCGAACCGTCAAGCCACACATATTCCGAACCGCAACGCCTGACACTCTCTCCGTTCTGCTTTAAAAACTCCGCAATATCTGTTGTCCTTGCCTTTCTTCTGTCCTCGTCTGAAAAATAAACCTTTCCGTTCATCACTTCACACCTCACTGTTTAAGACCCTGTGCCTGTTTTTTCTCTGCAATTTTTCTGAACAGTTTTCGGTCTGTTCCTGTCTGACGGCTTGTCTGAATACCTTCTATCTGATTTTCAAACATACTTCCGAAATACTGAATGATATTGTCAATAATACTTGACACATTTTATTCGGACAAAT
>CAMHPW010000307.1 GCA_946187095.1 uncultured Clostridia bacterium
AATTCAAAGTTTTTATGGATATATTTTAAGTGATATGAAAAAAACAATACTTAATTTTAATGATAAAGGTGAAGAAATGAATGATTATGGGGAAGTATGTAGTATAAAAGATAAAATAGGAGTATTAAAGACTTAATAGAAGCAAATTTAAGTAACTGTGTGGGAATGACACAAGAATTAAAAGAAAAGTTTGAATGGGCTATCTCAATGAAAAGCTGTATTTTTACAGGCAAAGGGAAAATTCCATCACGGACAGGACAGGCGAAAAAAATATTTCCGACCTGATATATATTTTCGGAGAGATGTATCAATATACGGATAATCGATTGATAAAGGCGAATATTTCAAAGCGGTATCTTCATGCGTTGGTGAAATTCAGGGCATGGCAATATGACCTGAAAATTGACAAGCGAAAGATATTTTCAAATGCAAGGGGATTTGATAAAATCCGTGCATTTGTTTTATGCATGAATACAAAATGGTATTGCAGATTATCGGAGTGGCTGACATGATAAAGGAATGTTTGAAATATCTGAGAGATTTCCCGAAAAGTGTGTATTTCAATTATAAGTGTCTGCCGTTGGCACAGGCGAAAAAATTGCCTGTTCGGGTGAGGTATGACACAAAATTCGGCATACTCGATAAAAACAGTGTTTCTATCAACGGTACTTGCAAAAGAAGTATGATAACACTTGGTTATAGGGGCGGTCAGTTTGTTTCTGCCAATCGGGGTTATATCGGCATATCGGGCGGCAAAATCATTTTTAACGGCACTTGTAATTTCGGTGAAGGCTTTGGAATCGCCGTTGAGGGCGGAACGCTGATTTTCGGAGATGATTTCTATACAAACAGGAATTTCATGGCAGAGTGTCAGAAAAAGATTGAGTTTGGAAATGATGTTCTTCTGGGCTGGAATGTCAGCATAAGAGATACAGACGGACATTCCGTAAACGGCAAGCCCTTTAAAAGTGAAATCACGATAAAAAATCATGTATGGATAGCATCGGGTGTGACGGTCTTGAAAGGCAGTTTTATCACAGAGGATTCTGTAATTGCCTGTAACAGTACGGTATGCGGCTTGCAAATGCAGGAAAACAAATGTCTGATTGCGGGAACGCCTGCAAAAATCATCAGGAGTCATGTGGAGTGGACGGAATGAAAAAATGCTGTATTTTGCTTGCATATTTCGGGAAAATGCCGAATTATTTTGACTTGTTTCTGAAAAGCTGTGAATATAACTCAAAATTCGATTTTCTCATATTGACAGATGATAAAAATCAATACGACTATCCCGAAAACGTGAAAGTTGTATATATGACTTTCGGTGAAATGAAGGAGAGATTGCAGACAAAATTTGATTTTGAGATTTCTCTGAAAAATGCCTATCAGCTGTGCGATTACAGGGTATGTTTCGGATATGTCTTTGAAGATATGCTGAAAGATTATGAATATTGGGGTTACTGTGACAATGACTTGATTTTCGGGGATTTATCGAAATTTTTTATTGACGGCTATGATAAATTGTTTTGTCTGGGACATCTGACGATTTTTAAGAATACAGAAGAAAATAACCGTCTTTTCATGTGGAAAAATTGGTATAAAAAGGCGTTTACGGCAAGTGAAAATGTGATATTCGATGAATGCTGGAACAACAGGGAAAATATACATGATATCTTTCTGGAAAATCATAAAAAAGTTTATGAAAAGGACTTGTCCGTGAATTTGAAAATACTTTCAAATGATTTTGTAAAGATAACCTTTCAGCCCGAAACAAGAAAATTTTCGGAAGATAAAACGGAAAGTCTTTATACATGGGAAAACGGCAGGATTTACCGCTATTATATAAAAAACGGTCTTGTCAGAGAGGAGTATTTATATATACACCTGCAGGAACGGAAAATGCGGTATAAAGGCGGTTTGGGAGATGTTTATAAAATTGTGCCGAATTCATTTTTGCCTTTGGAAATGCCCGTGAATGAAAAGACATTTGCAAAGATAAAGAAAAGGGCTTTTCATCTGCATTTGTTGCAGTATTATTGGAAGTGGAAGATGCGTGGCTTGAAAAAACGCTTGAAGGGGGAGTGAATATCAGACTGTCATTGAAGTCCGTCTATACAGGGATCATGCTGATTTTGCTGTATCATGCGGTATTTGTGAGATTCCCTTATCTGTACATACAAAGGATAATATCATTGGTTTTATTCATGCTGATATTCCCGAAAATGCGTTTCAGGAAAAAAGATATCCCGATATGGACACTTTTGGGGGCTTATGCAGTATTCACGCTGATATCCGCATTGGTGAATAAAGACAATTATGTTTATACACATACGCTTGCAGGCGGATCGTTTCATATATTGATCATACTTGAAATATTTCAGGTATTTCTCTATGTACTTAAAACAATGGGTGCAGATTTTATTATAGATATATTTTTGTTTTTATCGTTTGCTTATGTGATGTGCAGCGATTTTTTTGTTGTGTTCTGTCCGAAAATGTTCGGGTATAACTATCTGGTAGGAAATAAATTCATGGTATCATATAAGCATATAGAATTGATGGTGCTGTAC
>CAMHPW010000308.1 GCA_946187095.1 uncultured Clostridia bacterium
GCTGAATATCCTCATTTGTAAACAGTTTCATGGTAGCCCCTGTCACTTCATAATCATTCATCAAAACAGCCGCCGCAACGGAACTGTCAACACCGCCGCTCATGGCAACCAATACTTTCTTTTTCATTGAAGTTTCTCCTCAAAAATCAAACACAGCAAATTGACTCTGCTGTGTTTGGCTGAAATTATTTACCACGAGCTGCAACAATGCCTGCCATCTCACCGACATTTTTCATAGAAGAAATTTCGCTCATCTTGAATTTCATCTTGAACTCCTTTTCAACTGCTGCAATAAGAGTAATGTGTTCAAGGCTGTTCCAGTCCTCAATGTCGTTTGCAGTGGTTTTGGGGTTGACGGTGATACTGTCATCATCAAAAACGTCCCTGAAAACCTTGTTCAATCTTGCATAAATCATCTTGCTGTCCATAATTTCAATCTCCTTTTGATTACATAAATTTTTTGCCTGCCGACCATGCACCGCCCACAATTTCACCGATTTCACGGTAACATCTTGCAACGGAATCAAACATAATCGGGCGAACTTTGGAAAGGTCAACTTTGCCGTCAGTGAGTACACTGTCATCTGCTTTCAAGCCGACGATTTCGGCAATAATTCTTGTTTCACCGAATTCTTCCTGAATTTCAGCAACCTTGCATTCAATGGCAACGGGCAACTGGTCAATTACAGGTGCATTGACTTTATCCGATTTTGTAACGGTAAAGCCGCATTTTTCAAGTTTGTCGGGAACTTTACTGCCCGATACCATGCCCACATAGTCGCAAGCCTCAACATATTCTTTTGTAGCAAAACTTACCGTAAATTCCTTGTTTACCCTGATATTGGCTGTCGTTTTGTGAGAGGGGGAAAGGCTGAGGGAAATCAGATTTCCGCCTACCTGTCCTACCCAAGCGGCATTCATGGCATTGGCATTGCCGTTTTCGTCATAAACTGCGATAATGAACACCGGCAGGGGTGTCACAAATCCTTTGTCAAAACTCTGTTTCATAGTAAAAATCCTCCTGATATTTATTGCTGAATAGAGGAATTGTCCTCCACTTTGATAACATGACATTTGTTTTCGTAGCCGGCAACATCAAGCTGCCAAACGGTGTTGCCCTGTTCATCTTCACTTATTTTATCAAATCCGAACCTGCCATACAAGTCCTTTACCATATTATTTTTTGCGGTGGGGTAGTAATAGCCTTTGATAGTTGTAATGCCCTGTTCTCTGCACCTCTCAACAAGCCTGTCAAGCATGGCAAATTCCATATCCCTTTTGAGTACACGGCAGCTCATCAGCCACAATTCCATATTCAAAACCGTACCGTCTTTTTTGCCGATAACGACTGATACAACACCGTTGTCGCCGAATTTGTCAATAAGTTTACCGTAAAGGCGGATATAATCGTCACTTGCAAAAACTTCTTCCATTTCGGTAGGTGTATAACGCTTTGTCGTGACATTGAACTGATTGCTCTTGTTGGAAAGCTGTGTGATTCTCTGCAAATAGACGGGCAGAAAATCATCAATAACAGCCGTCATGTCAAGGCTTAACAAATATTCATTGTAATCTGCAAAAGATGCTTGTTGTGAAGCCCTTTCTGCATTTGCCTTGTACATTTCATTTCTCTTTAAATCGTCCTCACTGAAATTCGTCACTTCAAAGTAGCCGTTTCTGTCGAGGGTTGTAATGTAATTTTCCACGCTGTCCATGACGGGGGTGCTTACACCGTTGACTTGTGCAGAGACGATAGCCCTTTCAGCAGGATTGTCGTCAACGAAAACAATAGAATCGGGAAGAATATTCAATTCATTTGCGATTTCAATAATATTTCTATCTTTGTTTTCCCAGTTGGCTTTGATGATGATAAAATCATCGGGTTTCAAAGCACCTTCGGGATGATTAAGTCCTGCGATAGCGTTTTCATGGTCATTTTTGGAGCAGACTGTCAATATTATTCCGAGAGATTTCAAAGATTTGATATAACTCTGAAATTCATAGTAAGATTGTGAAACGCCTGTTTCCTGCCCGATTTGAATGCCGTCAACACCGTCATCGCCGACAACGCCACCCCAAAGAGTATTATCAAGGTCAAGTGCAAGGGCTTTTTTATTCTTGCCGAAAACGGATTTAATGATATTGGCAAGGTTAAAGGAAAATTCGGGAATAGCCTCAACGCACATAGCGTACTTGTACATATTCCAGTAAGACGGATTGCTCCATTCTTTCAAGCCGTAGCTTGCGGAAATGAAGTTGATGTCGTTAATGTAAAAGCCCTCTGTTTTTTCGGCATAGTCGTAAAATTTCTGATTCAGTCGTGTAAGGAAATTGGAACGTCCACGATAATCACTGCAATCTTTATTTCCCATAATGCGATAGAACGGCATTTCAAAGTTGTTCTGAATGATAGGGCAGTGGTAGGTATCGGAAATCTTCTGCCACATTTGCACGAATTTGTTGTATTCGCTTTCAAGTAAAGTGTTGACTTGTTCTTTTGTATTGGCAGTCGTGGGGAAGTTGGCAATATTTCTGTTGGTGGTATGTATGAAAATCAAATCGGGCTT
>CAMHPW010000309.1 GCA_946187095.1 uncultured Clostridia bacterium
TATCTGAGTTCCGTTGAGGAAACGAACCGTAAAACAAGGGTATTTCGCAAGGAAATGAATAAGACCACTCAGCAGCTGGAACGTCTGAATGCAAGGAATAATGCACTCAATGCGATTCTTTTGCAGCATTTCAAGCCGACGGAAATGACCTATCTCAAATTCAGGGCTGTCATTGACTCCGTCAACAGTGTTTTCAGGGACAATGTCCTGAAAATTCTTGAAAGAATCAATATGTTTGATGAAAATGATTATATTTCCCTTATCTATAAAATGAAAAAAAATCCGACTGAGGCGAAAGCACAGAATAATATCGACAAGATGAAAATATATCTGGAACATATGAATTATGTCAAGACTCTCGTGGAAGATAATGAAGTCATTATCATGAAGATGGATAAGCTCATGCTTGAATTGTCAAAGCTGAGTGAGCTTAATGCGGACAATATCGAAAATGTATCGGCGATTCAGGATATCAATGAGCTGACCAGCCAGACGAAATATTATAAACAGTGACAGGAGATTTTTAAAATGAGAAGTGCAAAAAAGAAACCAAGGCAAAGACATCAAAATTTTTCAAAATGAAAGATGTCAGACAGAAATCCAGAAAATAAAGAACCCTCAGGGCATTGAGAAGAAGAAGTGAAGTAGCCAGAGCAAGGGGCGTGGTCAGCAGCATTGTGATCACAGGAGCGGTATTTTCTATTATACTGGCGATATTTGCAGGCAATATGATAACAATAAAAAATCCCGAAAGGTTCAATTATTATAAAACAGAAATACACAGCTACGGTAAAGAACAAGTATACGTCAGAAAAGATCCCGACGACTTCAACTGGGAGATATTCTTTCTGACGCTCTGTATCAGTTTCATGCCTGTATTGATTTCAAGCTGGGCTTCTCAGGCTGCGATTGACTGCGTGGCAGGCGTTTCGAGAGATGATGAGGGCGACAGAATGCTTCAGGAAGATGACAGGAAAGAAAGAGAACGCCGTGCAAGAATGGAAAGCGATGCACCCAAAAGACTTTCCATGATAGACGAACTGGAGTTGGAAGAATCCAAAAAAGCAACGAATGCCCTTTTGGATGAACTGACAAAAGATGATGACGAAACCAAAGAAGAAAAGAAAGATGACAATGCCTGAAAATTCAACTGAATTTTTATATATTATGAAAGCGAGGTTTTTAACATGGCAGGATTTTCAATGGATTTAGCCGATCTTGATGAAGTAAAGGAAAAAGAAGCGGAGGCGGTTGCCCCTGCACCCGAAGTCAAAGTGAAACTGGAAAAAGTTGCTGACAGCAACACGAAAAATCTGATGACATTTGACTTGGATTCCCTTGAGGAAAGACGAGATATTATTTCTTCAATAGATAATTTTGGTCAGGATATCGTTGAGAAGTCAACTCAGAAGAATGATATGCTCAATGTTCGTCTTGTCGATCTGAGTAAAATGGGCGGTGAAAACGGTGCCGTTGTCAGCGGTCTGTCGGAGCTTTCCATGCAGATGAAAGACCTTGATCCTTCCGGTATCGACTTCACCAAAAGAGGCGTTTTCGGAAAGATGTTCAACCCTGCAAGATCGTACTTCACAAAGTATGAGAGAGCGGATGCGATCATTGCAAAGACAATAGATTCTCTGGCAGAGGGCAAGGCAGTTCTGAAAAATGACAATACGACTCTTGAAATCGAACAGATGTCATTGCGTGACCTCACAAAGAAGCTGAATCAGCAGATCGAAATGGGTACTCAGATGGACGAATCCATTTCAGCCGCTATCGAAAAGGCGAAGATCGAGAATGTCGATGAAGAAAGGATCAAGTTCATAGAAGAGGAAGTGCTTTTCCCGCTGCGTCAGAAGATCATGGATATGCAGCAGATGCAGGCGGTCAATATGCAGGGTATCGTAGCAATGGAAATTGTCAGAAGAAATAACAAAGAACTGATCCGTGCCGTTGAAAGAGCTGAAAATGTCACTGTTTCGGCATTGAAGATCGCCGTAACGGTTGCAAGTGCTTTGTACAATCAGAAGATCGTTCTTGAAAAAGTAAACGCAGTAAATGAAGCTACCAATAAGCTGATCGGTGCAACTTCCAAAATGCTCAAGGATCAGGGTGCAAGCATTCAGCAGCAGGCGATGCAGGCAAGTGTTTCCGTTGATACTCTGAAAGATGCC
This sequence comes from uncultured Clostridia bacterium, assembly GCA_946187095.1. Taxonomy (GTDB): domain Bacteria; phylum Bacillota; class Clostridia; order Oscillospirales; family Acutalibacteraceae; genus UBA1213. Next base: position 2,175 of record CAMHPW010000309.1, read on the forward strand.
TTTGCCAATACATTTGAGGCTCTTGATGCTGTAAGCAATTATAAGACAAAGGCTCTGCCGCAGATGAAGAATACCATCCAGCAGTTCCGTGAACTGGCAGACGAGGGTGAGAAACGCATACAGAAAATGGAAGCCAGCGAAGAAAGAAGAAAGAAGCTCATGGAAGAGGGCGGAGATCCCATGAAACAACTGAAGCCCTGATTACAGAGCAGTCAGCAACGTGCAGTTATCTGAATCCGAAATTGTCGTGATAAACGGCAGTTTCGGATTTGTGTTTGAAAGGAGGGAGATATTTGAAAAATAAAAGATTATTTTATGGGATACTGTTTGCAGTATTGGTCATTACAGAAGTCATTATAGGAGTATTTGTGCATGACGGATTTGTCCG
>CAMHPW010000310.1 GCA_946187095.1 uncultured Clostridia bacterium
TTGTCATAAAAAAAGAATAAACAAAAAACTTTTCGAAGGAAAAAAATTAACATTTAAATTAGGAGATTATGGTATATGTCTACCCCTATATGGAAAAAAATTTTCAAAAAGTCAATTTATGGGGACATTAGACTATATGGCCCCCGAAATATATGAAATGAAATGCTCAAAAGGCACATACTTCTTATAACCTTTTTCCATTTGAAAAACCCCCAAAACAATTCATAATTTATAATGCACAATGCACAATCAATTCATGATTCAAAACGTACAATTATTTGTATATAAAGCATATTGCCGTAACAATTATGCATTATGAATTGTGCATTGTGCATTGAAAAATCCGCCCCCCGTCTTTGCGACAAGGGACGGACATAAAATGCCGTGGTACCACCCAAATTCAGATATACAAAAGTATATCCCTCATTCAACCTCTGACAAGGCTCTGACCTTTAACGCTGTCAATGCGGACTGCCCTACATATCGGGCAAATCGACTCGGGAATGAGCTATACATACAGGCATCAACACTGTCTTACACCGACCGGCAGTTCTCTTTGCATAATGGCTCTGTATCTTGTTTCCGTCACAGTCTTTGAACATATATTCATGTACACTATTATACACAAAAACCTATCATTTTGTCAAGCCTTTTTTTAACGGGCAAAAACTTGCCGTTCACAATCCATTATCCATTATGAATTATGAATTAGCCTATCGGTTCAAAGTCGGCGGCACCGTGTTTGCACAAAGGACAAATGAAATCTTCGGGCAGATCCTCACCCTCATAGACATAGCCGCATATCTTGCATACCCAGCCTTTTTTGCCTTCGGTTTCGGGCTTGGGCTTGACGTTGTTCTGATAGTAGGTGTATGTCATGGTTTCCTTATCGGAAAGCACTCTTGCTTCCGTCACGCTGCATATAAACATACCGTGAGTATCCATGTCAATATACTGTTCGACTTTCAGCGACATGAATGAATTGATGTATTTCGAGAGGAATACAAGACCGTTATCGGAACGGAGTTTCTCACTGTTGGCGAATTTATCGGCATTTCTTCCGCTCTGGAATCCGAAATTCTGGAATATGCTGAACGGTGCATCAACGGACAGACAGTTCACATTCATAACACCTGTCTGCCTGATAACGTGATGGGAATAATTCTGCTTGTTGATACAAACGGCGATTCTGTTGGGCGAATTTGTCACCTGCGTAACGGTATTGACGATAAGACCGTTATCTTTTTTGCCGTCATTGGAAGTGATGACATACAAGCCGTAGCCGATGTTAAAGAGTGCCGTCATGTCATTTTTATTAGCCGTTTCATCATGCTGTGCCAGATAATCCTGACAGAGTTCATCAGCTAATTTTTCAAGCTGTTCACTGCTTTCGCTGTTGAGGGCAGAGGTAATCTTGACAGTCGTATCCGTGTAAGTCAGATTTTTGCAGCTTTCCAGCATTTTCTTCATGATTTTAGCCGCCGTCGGTGCCCATGAACCGTTTTCGATAAAGGCAACTGTTCTGTTCTGGAAATTGCGTTCCGTGAGATGTTCAATGAATTCACGCATGAACGGGAATATATCTGCATTGTAGGTAGTCGTGGCAAAAACGATCCTGCCGTATCGGAAAGCATCCTCTACGCATTCCGCCATATCTTCTCTGGCAAGGTCAGCCACAACCACTTTCGGACAGCCTTTCACACGGAGTTTTTCGGCAAGAAGTTCAACGGCTTTTTTGGTATTGCCGTAAACGGAAGTGTAGGCGATCATAATGCCGTCACTTTCGACACCATAGCTTGACCATGTATGATAGAGATCGATATAATAGCCCAGATTTTCCGAAAGTACGGGACCATGCAGGGGACAAATTGCCTGTATATCGAGTTTGGCGGCTTTTTTGAGTACAGCCTGAACCTGTGCCCCATATTTGCCGACAATGCCTATATAATATCTTCTTGCCTCGCAAGCCCAGTCTTCTTCAACGTCCAGTGCACCGAACTTTCCGAAACCGTCGGCTGAGAAAAGCACTTTATCTTTTGTATCGTAAGTCATGAGGACTTCGGGCCAGTGTACCATCGGTGCACCGATAAAAGAAAGTGTATGTTCACCAAGTTCGAGAGTATCGCCCTCTTTCACGACAATTCTCCTGTCCTCGAACTGAGTGCCGAAGAAATTGCCCATCATGGCAAAAGCCTTTGCACTTGAAACAATCGTCGCTTCGGGATAATTTTCCATGAAATTCATGATATTGGCACTGTGGTCGGGTTCCATGTGCTGTACAACAAGATAATCGGGTTTTCTGCCGTCAAGTGCATCTTCAAGATTATTGAGCCATTCATGCTTGAAATTACGGTCAATGGTGTCCATTACTGCGATCTTGTCATCGAGAATGACATAAGAATTGTAAGCCATGCCGTTGGGGACGATATACTGTCCTTCAAACAGGTCGATTTTGTGGTCATTCACGCCGACATATTTGATATCATTTGTGATAGTCATTGATACATTCCGTTACTGAAAACTTATAAAAAGTTATAAAATCAACTTTTATGTTCCATT
>CAMHPW010000311.1 GCA_946187095.1 uncultured Clostridia bacterium
TTTCAAAGTCAGGTGACTTGCCGAGAGTAACGATTTTTCTGCCGTGACTTTTTTCATATACCGTCTTGGCGATATAATAAAGATCAAGGTCATTTTCGGAAACGCTTCGAAGCAATATTTTTTTCTGTTCGTCATAAAGACGATCCGACAGACAGCCCTTTGTCAGCGAGCCGAAATCGAGCTGATCCAGATTTTCAAAGAATTTCCTATGATTTTTATGAAGGATACAGGGCTTGGAAAGTGCTCTGTTATTTTGCAGGGCATGATCAATAGGTTCAGCTTTCTGTTTTTTCATGAAAGGTTTGAGTTCTTCAAAAAGAGCTGCACCTTTGGGAGAATTCACAAGAACAATGGAAGTGCCTTTTTTATCATTCATTGATGTATCAGTGAGAGAGATACCCCAGAAATCGCCCGTTGTCATATCAGACTGACGGGGCAGGGCATTGGCTTTGCACTTGGCACAGGCAATGTTTTTGGAAAGCGAATGTGTGAACGCTGCCGCATACGGATCGGACTGCTTGGAAGCGGAATATTTTGTGCCGTCCTCGAATACGGCACTGACACAGGAATTCCAGCCGAATTTCTTTTTATCGGAGAAATTCAGTTCGGTGATTTTCTTTCCGCCGAGAATATCCTGATGATATTTGTCAAAAACTTTTTGGGAAGTAATGCCGCCGCATACGATATCCATTGTATATAAATTGTCGTAAGGCTTGCCGAGATAGGCATTCAGAGCGGCAATCTGACACGGTACACCCGTGAAAAGAACAAGATTTCCGTTTTCAAGGAGAGTTCTGACATCGCTGTAAATGTTTTCAACATTACTCTGGATATATTTTGCACCACGCAGTTTGGGGATATTCTCTTTATTGCTGATAATGATGTGTTCCACAGAAAAATCGTCCGTGAAAGCTGCACCGCATACATAGCCGCCTTTATCAATGATATATTCGGCTGCAAGTGAAAACATACCGCCTGAAGAACTTGCATTTCTTGTCTGATCGTCAGCCATGACGGCATAACATTCGGGAGAGGGATCATTCTGATAAACGGGATTTTCGCTGATGCACGTTTCAAGACATTTGCCGCAGAGGGTGCATTTTCCGCCGTTGACTTCGGGAATGAAAAAGCCCTGACGGTTTTTGGTCATGGTAATGGCATTTTCGGGGCATACAGCGGCACAGCCGCCGCAGCCTGTACATTTGTTTTCATCGGATATTCTGGTGACTGTATTCTGATTCACAGCCTGAATATCGATGCCGAGAGCCTGCTGAAGCCATTCATAAGATGATCTGACTCTTTTTTCGAGAATCGCATTGACTCTGTTATAATCAATTCTTTTGTTGTATATTTTGGCTTCATCGGCATCTTTCCATGTGAGCTTCTGGCGGTCTTTCAGACCGAGCAGACCGAACAGGGATTCATATCGTGCCTGTCCCCATTTTTTATTGGAACAGCAGATGAACTGTTTGTTGAAGATGATCGAAAATGCCGAGCCGTGCTGGGAATCCGTTACGATATATTCGGCATTTTCAAAGAAATAGAGCCATTCTTCTTCCGTTGCATTTCGGATGGTATTTTTCATGGAGAAAGCTTTATTGTTTTCTCTGAAAGTGCCTTTTCTGCCGTCGAGGATACATATGACGGGCAGACCGAGTTTTTTGGCAACTTCATTGACAAGTTCCCTTTTTTCCTCACTGGGATTGAGAATGTATGTCAGGAGATATTTCTGGTCTTTGCCGAGGATATCGGCAGTTTTGCGGGGAGCTTTTTCAGCGATTGCATCCCAGAATTTTCTTTTGAGCAGGAATACGGGATCCATTACCCATTCGGCTTTGACATCGAGCTGTTCACGGCAGATATCGACTGCCTGAAATTCCCTGACGGAGATATTGGAAAATCTTTTGAGATATTCGCTTGATTTTTTCGTCATCTCGGCATCCACGTTAAAGACTTCACCGAATGAGGAAGCATAGGCGATCTTATTTTTATCGTCATCGGCAAAGTCAAGGAAAAAGAAATAGCCGTAGCCCTTGATGGAAGTGGCAGTCCAGACCTGATCGGAACCGATGATAAAAGTGTCGCATAAGTCATTATACTGACTGACTTCATGCCAGTAACAGCTTTCGGCAACTTCGGCATACTCGTTCATGAAAAATCTTGAAAATACATCCATGCCCTCACCGTTTTCACGGCTTTCGGGACGGTCAAGGAAAACCGTTTTCATGCCAAGTTCCTCAACCACTTTATAAAGAGCATAATATGTTGCCACACTGCCGTAATTGGTGGACCACCAGTAACCCGTTATGCCGACATCATAATGCTGTATATTTTTTTCTTTATCTGTATTTGACATGATATACTCCTTCAAATAATTGATTTCGCTCCGAAAATGGCAGTATTGATTTTCGGAGCGTATGGATTTAAGCTAAATATTCTTTCAGAAGTTTTTTGAGAGTATCGAGTTTTTCCATTTTCTTTTTCAGGTCATCGAGTTCTTTTTTGTTCTTTTTGAGGCTTTCTATTTCTTTCTTGAGTTTGTCGATCTCTTTTTT
>CAMHPW010000312.1 GCA_946187095.1 uncultured Clostridia bacterium
GAATTCAAATACCCAGAACGATATCACAAACAGACAAAATATCGCCGCCGTGAAATAGAATTTTACGCTGAAATCCTTTTTCCTGAAAAATGCAAGAAAAAATATCAAGTTATTCAGAATCACTCCGCAAAGATAAATAATGGCAAGCACACCGCCCTTTGCTTCACCGGGATTTTCAAACATGAATATCAGCACATACGGGGCGGCGATCCCCAAAGCGATATTGATGACTGCCTGCGGTATGTAAAAATACCATCTGAATTTCTTTTTTTCAAAGTAAAATTCGCTCGTTCCCACGAACAATATCGAAAGTACGGCAACACCTGTGAGTATATAGAAAAATATATCCAATATTTCCTGCTTCCTTTCAGACGGTTATCCAGATGAACGGTGCACAGTCTTCATCAAGCCATTCCAGAACGGCCTGCATGACATTTTCGGGTACGGCAATACAGCCCTCTGTAGGCGTATTTCCGCAATGCATGAATATGGCTGACGGCTTTTCCGTGTCAGGCTCAAATGTGTTATATTCGATCACAAGACCGTATTGATATGACTTTGCGGCGGCTGTCATATGTTCCGCTTTTGTCCAGTCCTTTTCCTGTGTGCCGTCAACTTTCTGATTGAAAAATGCAGATTCCGTATCCGTCACCCAATAGGTATCCTCCGTGATCTCAAACATAGGATAAGTCGTAGCAGGCTTTTTGCCTGTATAGAATCCCTCTCCCAACAACCACATTCCTGCAGGGGTTTTCTTGGAATCGGCTGTCACTTCATAGGCAGAACCGTTTTCGCCTATATAGACTTCATCCGTCACGGTCTTGCCCTCTCCTGCAATATTCCACCAATAGCCGTCTTTGTTTTTCTCATAGCAATACAGCTTCGCCTTTGACGTATTTGAATAATTATCCGCCTCGACAAGTATCAGCTTATTGCCCGTAAGGTCCGTTTCAAAGCTGTATTCGTAGGCAGTCATGAATTCCTCAAGGTCAGCAGGCTGATGATCAAGTTTTTCAGGTTCTTTCAGAAAAGTCATTCTGCTTTCGGCAAGTTTCTGCAGACTCTCCTGCGTATCGGAAGCCTGCTTGTTCTCCACAAGAATAATTTCCGAAAGTTCTTTTTTTACTTTTTCATCTTTTGCATTTTTCTTTTCACTGGGCATCAGAGAACTGAGATGCAGGGGATCAAGTCTGTCGATATGCAGAATATCGGTCTTTATATCTATTGCTACAACAGCAGTCGCTGCAACGGCAGCCGCACATACCAGTGACAAAAATATTTCCGTTATCACAAACAATGGTTTTTTCATAAATTCTTTCCTCCAAACTTTACTCACATAATATATTATACTTTTATTTTCCGTTTTGTAAATAGGCAATTTGAAAAAATACCGCTGTTTTGCATATATTTCACAAAAAATTAACAAAAACATCTTGCAAAACAAGAAAAATATGTGTATTATAATTATAACAATAATTGAGCGGAGAGGATATTTTATGATAAAATTCGAAAATGTCACAAAGGTGTATAACAAGACCGTCAGGGCTGTTGACGATATCAGCTTCAACGTCAAGGGCGGTGAGATCGTCGGCTTCATAGGTCCCAACGGTTCGGGCAAGACCACTACTATGAAAATGCTGACAGGCATTGTCAAAGCCGATGTCGGAAAAATTATCGTGAACGGCTTCAACGTCAGAAAAGAACCTATCAAAGCCAAAGAGTCAATAGGCTATATAGCCGACAGTCCCGATATGTTTTTGAGATTGAAGGGCACGGAATTCTTGGATTTGATAGGCGATATCTACCATGTGCCCACGGATAAAAGACAGCAGAGAATCAAAGAATTTGCCGAAAGATTTGAACTGAGCGAGGCTCTTTCCTCTCAGATCATGAGTTATTCTCACGGTATGCGTCAGAAAATCATGGTGATTGCCGCTTTAATGCACAATCCGCCTGTCTGGATATTAGATGAACCCATGGTAGGACTTGATCCGAAATCCGCCTTTGAACTCAAACAGATGATGCGTGACCATGCCAAAGCAGGAAATGCCGTTTTCTTTTCGACACACGTTCTGGAAGTTGCCGAAAAGCTCTGTGACCGTGTCATTATCATCAAAAAAGGCAATATCCTTTATGACGGCACTCTCGAAAATCTCGAAAGTACAAGCAAAAATGAATCCCTTGAAAAAATCTTTTTGGAGTTGACGGAAAAATGAGTATATATCTGAAACTTGTCAAAGCACTGATATCCACTGTCGAACCAAGCACCGAAGAAAAAAGCTACAATAAAATTTTCTATCGTATCATGGGATTTATTGCCGTATTCGGCATTATGCTGCCAATGGCATTCTTCGTCGGTGTCGTAATATATGCCCTCACGCAGCCGCTTGCCGTTCAGGGTGCAGGTCAGAATGCCGTGGAACTCTTTCTGCATCTTATAGCCGTTTTTTCATTCATATTCGGTTTGAACGTCATTTTCAGCGTATTCTACTTTTCAGGGGATATCGAAAATCTTCTTCCCCTGCCTTTACGGTCATATCAAATAAT
>CAMHPW010000313.1 GCA_946187095.1 uncultured Clostridia bacterium
TTTCCATGCGGAAGAAAACAGCTCTAAACCTAAGTTCTACACTTTGATAGAATTCCCCTATCCGTCGGGACAGGGACTTCATGTAGGACACCCCCGTTCCTACACGGCTCTTGATATCATTTCAAGAAAAAAGCGTATGCAGGGCTATAATGTCCTTTATCCGATAGGCTGGGATGCTTTCGGCTTGCCTACGGAAAATTTCGCTATCAAAAATCACATTCACCCCAAAGAAGTTACCAAAAAGAATGTCGCAAGATTCAAAAGTCAGCTGCAGTCACTCGGACTTTCATTCGACTGGAGCAGGGAAGTCAATACCACCGATCCGAAATATTACAAGTGGACACAGTGGATTTTCTTGCAGCTCTTTAAAAACGGTCTTGCCTATAAAAAAGAAATGGCTGTCAATTGGTGTACTTCCTGTAAATGTGTACTTGCCAATGAAGAAGTTGTCAACGGCGGCTGTGAACGCTGCGGCAGTGAAGTAGTCAGAAAAGTAAAATCACAGTGGATGCTCAAAATCACGGAATATGCCGACAGATTGATAAAGGATTTGGATTTGGTAGACTATCCCGAAAGAGTCAAGGCTCAGCAGAAAAACTGGATCGGCAAATCCACAGGTGCGGAAGTGGACTTCACCACCACAACAGGCGATACTCTCACAGTTTATACAACCCGTCCCGATACGCTTTTCGGTGCGACTTACATGGTAATTTCTCCTGAACACCCCATTATTGAAAAACTTTCTTCCGTTATCAAAAATATGGACGAGATAAGGGCTTATCAGGAAGCCGCTTCCAAGAAATCCGACTTTGAACGTACAGAAGTGGCTAAAGATAAGACAGGCGTTAAAATAGAGGGCGTTGAAGCCATCAATCCTGTTAATAACACACAGATTCCGATATTTATCTCCGACTATGTACTTGTTTCCTACGGAACAGGTGCGATCATGGCTGTACCTGCACACGATACCCGTGACTGGGATTTCGCAAAGAAATTCAATTTGCCGATTATCGAAGTTGTCAAGGGCGGCGAAGATGTTCAGAAAGCTGCATTTACAGACTGTGCAACAGGTATTCTCGTTAATTCCGATTATCTCAACGGACTTTCCGTTGACGATGCGAAAAAGAAGATTATCGAAAAATTGGAAGAAATGGGAAAAGGTCATGCAAAAGTCAATTTCAAATTGCGTGACTGGGTATTCTCACGTCAGAGATACTGGGGTGAGCCGATTCCGATTATCCATTGTCCCTGCTGTGGATTTGTACCGCTTGATGAAAGCGAATTGCCGTTGGAATTGCCTGATGTAGAGTCTTATGAGCCGACAGATAACGGCGAGTCTCCGCTCGCATTGATGACGGATTGGGTAAACGTAAAATGTCCCAAGTGCGGTGCAGATGCCAAGCGTGAAACGGATACCATGCCGCAGTGGGCAGGTTCTTCATGGTATTTCCTCAGATATATGGATCCCCATAATGACAATGCCCTTGCAAGCAAGGAAGCTCTTGAATACTGGTCGCCTGTTGACTGGTATAACGGCGGTATGGAACATACTACCCTCCATTTGCTTTACAGCCGTTTCTGGCATAAATTCCTGTATGATATCAAAGTCGTACCCACGCCTGAGCCGTATGCAAAGCGTACAAGTCACGGCATGATTCTTGGCGAGGACGGCGGCAAAATGAGCAAGTCCAGAGGAAATGTTGTCAATCCCGATGAGATCGTGGAAACATACGGTGCGGATACCATGCGTACATTTGAGATGTTCATAGGCGATTTTGAAAATGCTGCTCCGTGGAGTTCCGGCAGTATCAAGGGCTGCCGCAGATTCATTGAGAGATTCATGGGCTTGACCGATATCATGACGGAAAACAATGAAATTCGTCCCGAACTGGAAAGTGCATTCCATAAGACGATCAAAAAAGTCGGTGAAGATGTCGAGAATCTCAAGTTCAATACGGCTATCGCTGCATTGATGTCGCTCATTAATGACATTTATGCGACAGGCAGCATTACAAGAAAAGAATTGGAGATATTCACAAAGCTCATGAGCTTGTTTGCACCTCATGCGGCGGAAGAAGTATGGAGTGAGAGAAAACTCGGAAAAGGCTTTGTATCCGTAGCGGAATTCCCTGTATACGATGAAAGCAAATGCGTTGAAAATACCGTTGAAATTGCCGTACAGGTCAACGGAAAAATAAGAGATAAAATTGTTGTGCCTGCAGATATCGATCAGCAGGGAGCGATTTCTCTTGCAAAGGCAAGCGAAAAAGTGACTGCATTCATTGACGGAAAGAATATTGTCAAAGAAATCTATGTAAAAGGCAAACTTGTAAATATCGTTGCAAAATAATCAGACTGTCGGAACGGTGAGCAATACACTGTTCCGACAGTTTTTATGACTTGAATTTATACACACGTTATCGGGCGTTTCTTCATGACTCAAGGGCGGATTTTTATAAAAATAAAAAAAATTACGGATTTTTTGACAAAACCTCTTGACAAAAATCCGTTTTTGAAGTATATTTATAGAATGCAT
>CAMHPW010000314.1 GCA_946187095.1 uncultured Clostridia bacterium
AACAAAAGAAAAAAGCAAATTCAAACAAATCAAAGAGTGACTATCAGGGAAGAAAGAAATAGCAGGAGGGAAAATTATATGCTGCGTGAAATTACAGTAACGGCAGATACCATTGAGGAAGCGAAACAAAAGGCTTGTCAGGAATTGGGGGCGGTAATTGAAAAAATCAGGTTTGAGATACTCCGTCAGCCCGAAAAGAAAATACTCGGACTGTTCGGCGGAAGTCCCGCAGAGGTCAAGGCAACTTTTGAAGTAACGCCGCTTGAATGTGCAAAGGAATATCTCGAAACGATACTGAAATACATGGATATAGGAGATTTCACCATCACAGCCGAAGAAGATGAAAACGGTGCAGTCATCACTCTTGACGGTGAAAATATCGCCTATGCGATAGGTCACAGAGGCGAAACGCTCGATGCTTTGCAGTATCTGGCAGGTCTTGTGGCAAATCACGTTGACCAGAGCTATTACAGGATTTCCATCAATATAGGAAACTACCGTGAAAAAAGAGAAAAGACACTTGAAATACTTGGCAGAAAGCTCGCTTTCAAGGCGATCAAGACAGGTGCAAAAACAGTGCTTGAGCCTATGAATCCCTATGAAAGAAGGATCATACATACTGCTGTGCAGAAAGTCAGGGGGGCATCTTCATGGAGTGAGGGAGAGGAACTGCAAAGACACGTTGTGATCGCTCCCGATCCCGATTTCAAGCCTTCTTATAACAGAAATAACCGCAGATCGCCCCGTTCCGGTAATTTCAATAAAGACGGTTCCTACAATCGCCGTCCCCGCTCGGCAGGCTATCAGAGAAGGCAGTATGCCGAAAATGAAAGTCATCCTCAGGACAGCGTTTTCAGCACATTCGAGAGGGAAAGCATCAATGACACTCCTTCCGTTTCTCTCTACGGCAGAATAGACAAGAAACCCGTTTCCGAAGAGTGATCCGATTGCCCTATGTCAAAAAATTGATATAGGGCAATTGTTGTATCAGCGGCTGATAAGCAAATTTACTTTGCTCTCTAAAAATATTGACATCATTTATATGCTATCGTATAATAATATATATACTATAAATGAGCAAATTTGAAAGTTGCACAAAAAAAACGTCTGTGCGGCTGTCGCCGCATTTAACCTCTCCGTCACCGCCTGCAGCGGTGGTGGAGAGGTCGGGGACTTGCGAATATTGTGCAGTTTCACGAAAAATTCGGAATTTGCTCATTTATAGATATATATTTTGATGATAAGCGGGTGAAGAAAATGGAATTAGACAATATGAATGATCTGAACGAATATGTCAATAAGATTCTTTTCAGACTGCAGAGTGCGGAACCTGTTCAGAAAAGCGACAGCGTACCTGACAAAAATGAACAGCAGGAAAATGCCGCTGAAACAGCCGGAACCAAGCAGGAAACAGAACAGGATGCCGAACAGAAGGCTGCCGAAAAAGAAGCCAATGTAGCAAAATATCTTGATGAACTGAATGCACTGATAGGACTGTCTGCCGTAAAGGATGATGTCAATCTGCTCATCCATACCATTTCCATCAATGAAGAAAGAAAAAAAATGAATCTGTCCGTACCTGAATTCAGCAAGCATCTTGTTTTTTACGGCAACCCGGGTACAGGCAAAACAACTGTGGCAAGGATCATTGCCAATTTGTATAAAGAATTGGGCGTTATCTCAAAAGGACAATTCGTTGAAACAGACCGTTCCGGACTTGTTGCAGGATATGTCGGTCAGACGGCGATCAAAACCAAAGAACTGATTGATTCCGCAATGGGAGGTGTCCTGTTTATCGATGAAGCCTACACATTAGCCCCCGAAGGCGGCGGACAGGATTTCGGTCAGGAAGCCATTGATACCCTGCTCAAAGCGATGGAAGACAACAGAGATGATTTCGTTGTGATCGTTGCCGGCTATCCCGAACTGATGAGCAGATTCATCAATTCCAATCCCGGACTGAATTCCCGTTTCAACAAATACCTGTATTTCAACGATTACAATGCAGAGGAACTGGAAAAGATATTTATCCTGATGTGCGAAAAATACCAGTATGTCCTCGATGACGAACTGAAAAAACAACTGCCTGATTTCTTTCAGGCAATGGTGCTGACCAAACCCGACAATTTCGCCAATGCACGAGAAGTCAGGAATCTCTTTGAAAAAGCGGTGCAGAGACAGTCAAGCAGATTATACAATCATAAGGAACATACACAGGATGACCTGACTGTGCTGAAATTGGAGGATGTCTTTCCGGAAGCAGTCAGCAAGAATGACAGTGAAAATAAAAATGATCCTGCCGAAGCAGATGCAAAAGAAAATTCCGCTGAAGCGGATACTTAAAAGGAAAGTTTCATAGCGTGAAGTCAGACAAAAAGACGGAAAGCCGTATATCAAGCGGTTTTCCGTCTTTTGTTAACGTGAGTTCGATGGAATTTCGAATTTTTTGAAGAATCGTCGTTCAGTCACCGCCTCAAAAATTAGGGGAGGCAAGAGTGTCTTCCGCAAGTGACAGACTAACGGCAGGACAA
>CAMHPW010000315.1 GCA_946187095.1 uncultured Clostridia bacterium
TTACATGAGGGAGGAAGATTGATATGCGACAGCTTACCAAAGCGGAACAATGCCGTGCTATGATGTATAAGCGGTCTATGGTGTCAAAGCTGAATTATACAGACATACGTGAATCGCTTGATGACATGATGGCAATGTGCTCCGACATACAATGTGCAGAACAAGATGATGATACACTTATCAATGCCTTTGACGGAAATGAAGACGAAGCACACGAATTTATACTTCAATTTTCCGATTTGGAATATGACATTGAAAATTTGCAGAATCAGTTTGATGAAATGTTCGGGTACAGTGATGATCCGGAAAGAGATTTCAATGATGTAACGGTGGCACTTATCGGAAAATGGTTTTCACTTCTCGGCTTTGATGCATATCGAGAAGATTATTTTGAACTTAGCGACGATTATTTTGAAAATCTCGGTACAGAAGAATGTCAAAAGCGTGTAATGCGTAAAACGAAAAAAGAAATGCTTGAAAGTATCGGGCTGACAATGGCATTTTTGCTGAAATTTGCAGATGTGGAATACCGGTACAGAACAATGGAAGCCACGTTTAACATATTCCGTGACGAGAACATCAGAATGTTGAAGACCGTCAAAGAAATTGATGAGAAATACAAGGACTTGTTTGATGAACACGGCAGGTTTGATAAATACAGGTATAAACAGATAAGAGAGTTTGACAAGCTGGTGAGTGAACTCCCCGACAAGTATTGGGTAGAATAGGAGAAACGACATGGACAATACAAAAGAAAAATCCGCTGTCGGTATTAGCGTACCTTCAGCGGAATCAGCAAATTATACTACTGAAATTATAAATCATGCGATCGAAAAAATCAACCCCAAATCAGTAAAAAATGCAAATCGTTATATGGCAGCCGTGGCAGAACCTGTTGCAAAGGCTCTGCACGGCTTTTGCCGACAGTCAGAGGAATTTGCAAGGGCTATTACCGAAACGGACAGGACCTTTCAGGAATGCCTTGAAACGATTACAAAAGGCATTGGGCAATCTATTTCCGACGTTGATATATATCAAAGGGCAGTAGGATATTATTTCCCGGGTGCAAAGATCGAATTCAAAATGACGATTCGCATGAGCGAGTATGAAACGGAAGAACCTGAACCGGTACACAAGCCGAAGAAGAAAATCGACTTGTCGCTTGGCAGTCTTTTGGATTGGTAGGTGACGGGCATGAAAAAAGACAGAAAAGAATATCTGCTCCATTCATTTCCGACAGTGCCGTATCAATTCATGGAAAAGATGAAAGGCAGAGAGGCTCAAAATTTTTGTGTATTCCTCACCAACGGAAACGAACTTTTTGTACGCTGTTATCACAGATACTGGGGCGGTCAGATTTTTGAACGTCAAAGATATGTTTTTGCAAAGGACGGTGCCGTCAGATACGTTTGCGATACCGACATGGAAAAAAGACCTATCAACTGGAGATGGTCAAGAAAATTCCGTGAACCGTCTTTTCGTACAGGCGGTTTTACATACGGTATCTGGCGTTCAAACATCGGCAACGGCTACTGCGTTATCAACCGTGAAGCCATAGAGCAAAGCAACATGAAATACTGTCCGATAGAGCATTCCAAAGGACTGATGATTTTATTTTTGAATCTCTATGCACAGCACCCGAATATTGAATATCTCTACAAGACAAATTACGGTCATTTAATCCAGCCGATACGCACTTTTGACGGAGCATATATCAGTGTTTGTGACGGCATTGACTGGAAAAGCAACAATCTTTTGAAAATGCTGCACCTGAACAGAACGGAATTCAAACTTTTGCAGGGCAAAGAAGAACTTTATGAAGAGTATATATGGTGGAGAAAAGAATATCCGAAAGGCTCTCCCGAACAGCTCATTACAGCGGCTGAGAAATTCGGTGCAGCATTCGGAACGGCAACAAATTTGATGGAAAAGACAGGCTACAGTATTTTCAGAATTTCAAGGTATCTGACGGAACAGAGAATTGAATTGAGAATGTATCAGGATTACCTTGAACAATGCGTAAAACTGAAATACGATCTGCATGATACGGCGATATGCTTTCCGCATAACTTTCATGCCATACACACACGTTTGACAAGTATCATCAAGTATGATGCCAATAAACTGAACAATGAACAGCTTACATCAAGAATTCATGAAAGACAGAGGCTTGAATTTGCCTATCAGGACTTGATACTGATACAGCCGAAAGACGTTGCGGAAATCATTGGTGAGGGCAAGGCATTGTGTCATTGTGTGGGCGGCTATGCGGAACGCCACGCAAAAGGGCAGACAAATATTTTCTTCATTCGTCAGAGAGATAAGCCCGATATTCCCTACTATACGATTGAAGTCAGCAACGATTTCAAAGTCATGCAGTGTCACGGATATAAAAATGATAAAGACGGCAAGCCTGATGAAATCAAAGAATTTGAAAGAGTATACACAAAATAAGAAAATGGTTATTACTCCCAAAAATGTTTCAAAACTAACTGATGATGAAAAAAGTTATTTAATTAATTTGAGATCG
>CAMHPW010000316.1 GCA_946187095.1 uncultured Clostridia bacterium
ATGTATTCAATGCGAAAAAAATAATGAAATAAATAAGGAATTAGTTAAAAAACCTGTACGTCCCATTCCGGCAGAAAATGAAGAACTGAAAGGACCAAAGAAAATTCAGGAAAAATTCCGTTTGTTTTCGGTAAGGCTCGGATTGGATATGGCATTTTTGTTTCTTGTTCTTGCCCTGCTGATCATAGGAATATTAATGATGTTTTCGGCAAGTTATCCGTCAGGTCTGGTATATGAAAGTGACAGTTTTTACTATCTGAAAAAACAGGCGGCATTTGCCCTGGTAGGTCTGGCAGCCATGATAGCTTTATCCTATCTTGATTATCACTATTGGCATATATTCGCTTATGTAGTGCTTGCATTCGCTTTGATATTTCTTATATGGGTATTGTTCGTGCCGACAAACGGAGTACGACGCTGGATATATATCGGAGGGCTTGGTTCATTCCAGCCGTCTGAAATAGCGAAACTTGCCGTAGTGCTTGTCATGGCGGACTGGGCATCACGGCACGGCAAAAAAATGGGTACGATCAAATACGGCGTTGCAGCACCGGCAGGAATGTTTGCCGTCATAGGACTGCTGATGTTCCTTGAACCGCACTTTTCAGGCATAGCCATTATATTCATGCTGACCATGCTGATGATGTTCATAGGCGGTACAAAGATACAGTGGATCATCGGCATTGTCGCTGTTCTGGCAATAGGCGTTGTCATAGCGGCATGGACAGGTTTATTGGGCTATGCGATGGAACGTATGGACGGCTGGGGACAGGCTCTGAATCCCCCCGATTATCTGTATTGGAATACCTATCAGACAAGGAATTCGATATATGCGATCGGTTCAGGCGGATTCTGGGGAGTCGGCTTGGGAATGTCCAAACAGAAATATCTCTATATCCCCGAAGTACAGAATGACTTTGTATTTGCCGTTGTATGTGAGGAACTCGGATTTATCGGTGCAGCAGTGATACTTGTACTGTTCGGCTTGCTGGTATACAGGGGGATCAAAATTTCCCTCAGGGCGAAGGACAGATTCGGTGCATTGCTTGGTATCGGACTTTCCGCACAGATCGGTATACAGGTCATATTGAATATCCTTGTTATCACGGACGGAATGCCGAATACAGGTATCAGTTTACCGTTTTTCAGTTACGGCGGAACGTCGCTGATCATGCTTCTGGCACAAATGGGAATTATCCTTTCGGTGTCGAGAACGTCCAATCTTGAAAAAGCATAAAATGAGAGTGGAGTGTTGAGAGTGGAGAGTGGAGTTGAAATGGCTCTGCTTTTCACCCTCAGCATTTGAGTTTGAATAAGGGAGTGTATTTATGAGAGTGATATTTGCAGGCGGCGGTACAGCCGGTCATATCAATCCTGCACTGGCAATAGCAGGTTATCTGAAGGAAAAACAGCCCGATACGGAAATACTCTATGTAGGCAACAAGGGCGGCATGGAAGAAAGGCTTGTCCCTCAGGCGGGATTTGAATTCAAAAGCGTCAGCGTACAGGGATTCAAGAGAAAGATTTCTTTCAAGTCCGTCAAAGAGAATATCGTGACAGTGAAAAAAGCTGTCAAAGCAAGTCATGATGCGGAAAAAATCATCAAGGAATTCAAGCCGGACGTATGCATTGGTACAGGCGGATATGTCAGCGGTCCTGTCATGAGGGCGGCGGCAAAGCTGGGAATTCCTGTATTGATACATGAACAGAATGCCTATCCGGGTATCACGAATAAAATGCTTGCCAAAAAAGCCGCAAGAGTCATGCTTGCCATGCCTGCCGCAAGGGAAAAATTCAAAGGGGATTACAACTTTGTCGATGTCGGAAATCCCGTGAGAAGTGCGATTCTGAGAGAGGATAAGAATGGGGCGAGAAAAAAACTCGGTCTGGACGGCAGACCTGTGATATTGTCATTCGGCGGAAGTCTGGGGGCGGATAAGATCAATGAAGCCTTGGCTGATGTGATCGCAAGAAGTGCCAAAGACGGCAAATATCAGCATATACACGCCTACGGACAGTACGGCAAATGGTTTCCCGATCTTCTGAAAGAAAAGGGTGCGGATCTGGAGAAAGCCAAAAATCTGGATATCAGAGAATATATCAATGATATGCCTGTATGCCTTGCGGCAGCGGATGTTGTCGTGGCAAGGGCAGGGGCTATGACCTTGAGTGAGATACAGGTGAAGGGCAAGCCGTCTATCCTGATACCGTCACCGAATGTGGCAGAAAATCATCAGTATCACAATGCGATGGCACTGGTGAATCAGAAGGCGGCACTCATGATAGAGGAAAAAGACCTTACACCCGAAAAGCTGACACAGGCGATTGATTCATTGGCAGCCGATCCCGAAAAATTGGCGGAATATTCCGCAAATGCAAAGAAAATGGGAATATCCGATTCATCGGAAAGAATATATGCAGTGATAATGGAAGTGGTCAACGGTAAATAACGGGTGTTGGAAAAAAGGGGGAAGGTTGATGAATACGGAAGATCAGGAGAAAGTGACTGAAG